>PKTO01000266.1 GCA_002869095.1 Clostridiales bacterium | reverse complement strand
GGCATAGGAAAGCTTATGACAATGGCAATAGAGCTGGGCAGGAAAACACGGCCGGGCATCAAACTTGGAATCTGCGGAGAACATGGCGGTGAGCCGGATTCAATAGAATTTTGCCACAGGATAGGGCTTGACTATGTTTCTTGCTCCCCGTTCAGAGTACCGGTTGCAAGACTGTCAGCCGCACACGCGGCAATAAAGAACAGATAATGATACAATGATTTGAAACCCTTTAAGGAGAACGCAAATGTTCTTTTTAAAGGGTTTTCCCTTTCGTTGTTGTATAATGGATATAGAATATAAAAAAACGGAGGTCGCAGTATGGATTTCAGACTTCAATATGAAAAAACTGAAAATGGATGGCTTTCAAAAAAAGCATGTTTTTCATCTCAAACACTCGGAAGAAGAAAAAACGAGCCTTCATGTAGCATACGGACATCATTCCAAAGAGACAGAGACAGAGTCATACACTCAAAATCCTTTAGAAGGCTCAAACATAAAACACAGGTTTTTCTTTCTCCTGAAGGCGACCACTACAGGACCCGATTGACTCACACATTGGAAGTGGCCCAAATATCAAGGACGATTGCGAGGGCATTAAAGCTTAATGAAGACCTTACAGAGGCCATAGCCCTTGCCCACGATTTGGGACATACGCCTTTCGGGCATTGCGGAGAAACCGTATTGAATGAAATCCACCCTGGCGGGTTCATTCACAACGAGCAAAGCCTTAGAGTCGTAGATCTTCTTGAAGACGGAAGGCATGAAGGATACGGATTGAATTTGACACATGAAGTAAGAGACGGCATATTGCATCACAATGGAGATGAAGAATGCAGCACGCTGGAGGGGAATATTGTCCGCCTGAGCGACAGAATCGCCTATATAAACCATGACATTGACGATGCTACAAGGGCTGGAATGCTCGAAATAAGGCAGATACCCAAGGAGTGCCTGGAATGCCTGGGCAACAGTCACGGAGAGCGTATAAACGCCATGGTTGTGGATGTGATTGAAAACAGCATAAACGGGAACCGCATTAAAATGAGCGAACAGTTTGAATTCCATACAAATAAACTAAGGGACTTTATGTTTGAACATATTTATCTTAATCCGGAAGCAAAAGGGGAAGAGGGAAAGGCTCAAAAGATTATCGAACAGCTATATGATCATTTTACGCTTCATCCTGAGGAGCTGCCTGAAAATATCAGAAGGAAGAGCGGAAAAGACGAAGGCGTCAAGGATTATATTGCAGGCATGTCGGATCGATTTGCGGTTAAGAAATTCAAGGACATATATATCCCGAAATATTGGGTATAAATAACTCAATATTACGACTATTTGATTTTATGCAGGGAAACAAAGAAATTTGTAGAAATAACTTAATTCGTCGAATCTGCGGGGTGGATAATTATGCAAAGATCCTATACGGACGCCTTAATAGAAGAGGTGGCTAACAGGTCGGATATCGTGGCCGTTATTTCACAATATGTGAAATTGAAAAAAACCGGAAAAAACCATAAGGGCCTTTGTCCGTTCCATAATGAAAAGACACCGTCTTTCATAGTTTCGGAAGACCGCCAAAGATATCATTGTTTTGGATGCGGCGCTTCAGGAGACGTGATAGAATTCATAATGAACATGGAAAAACTGGACTTTGTTGATGCATTGGAGTATCTGGCCGAACAAAACGGAATAAGGCTGGAGGACTATCTGAAAAAATACGACAATACAAAGATAGTGAGGGACAAGTCTGTTCTGTACGATCTGATGAGGGAGGCCGCGATTTATTACTACAACAACCTCAAAAAAAATGCATCCGCTCTTGATTACTTGAAACACAGAGAAATAAATGTCAATACAGTAAAAACTTTTGGTTTGGGTTTTGCAAGCGAAAATTGGGATGGCGCCATAAGGCATCTTAATAAAATCAAAGGTTTTTCACTCGAAGATATGGAACGATGCGGATTGATCATAAAGAGGGATAAAAGTTCCGGGTACTACGACAGATTCAGAAATAGAATAATGTTCCCGATATTTGACATAAGAGGCCGTGTAGTCGGTTTTGGGGGAAGGGTGCTGGACGACGGGCTGCCCAAATATTTGAATTCTCCAGAGACCGAGCTTTTTAATAAAAGGAATTTGCTGTTCGGGCTGAACTTTGCAAAGAAGTACACAGGTGAAGAAAAAAAGATTGTCATTGTAGAAGGATACATGGATGTCATAGCTTTGTATTCAAGGGGAATCAGGAATACTGTCGCTTCACTGGGCACGGCTTTGACTGAAGACCATGCGAATTTGCTTAAGCGTTACGGCAAGGAAATAATATTGGCCTATGATTCCGATTCCGCGGGTGAAAAGGCAACAATCAAGGCGATGGGGATTTTAGAAAAAACGAATTGCAAAATAAAGGTAATTCATCTGGAAGGAGCCAAGGATCCGGATGAATACGTCAAAATTAATGGGATAGATGCCTTTAAAAACAAAATGCATAATGCTTTGCCTGTTTTGGATTACCGCATTACAGTATTGAGAGACAGGTTTGAAAGGTCTAATCCGCAGGAAAGGATTGAATATTTGGAAGAGCTTAAAAAATTGTTCGACACCATATCGGAGCCGCTGCAAAGAGAAGTCTATTTGAAGAAAATCAACAACGAGGAACCTGAAATCGGAAATTTGCTCGAAAAAGCTTATAAAAACAGCCAAGCAGGCAAAAAATATAAGCCCAGCGCAGGAAACCGCGTATACAAGGTTGATAAAAGGAAAAAACATGAAACAGCAAGAATACTCATAGGGCTTTTGATGAGAGGAAAAGAAATTTTCAAAAGCATGGAGAAAATCATTGAAGAATCCGATTTTGAATTGGAAGAACATAAAAAGATATTTAATTCATTGAGACTTGAATATGGCAATAAGGATATTGCTTTTCAAAGCAGCTTGGCAGAGTCGCTTGACATTGAAAGCATTGAAGAATTGACCGAAATTTCATCAATGGATATTTCGGCAATAATTTCAGATAAAAACCCGCGGGAAGTCATTTTTGGATGCCTTGTCGCCATGCGTATGAACAGGATAGAAAATGAACTGAAAGGATTCGACAAAAATAAGCTTGAAAAAGAAGGAGATTTGATTAAGATTAAAGAACTATATAACGAACTGAATCGGTATAGAAATTTAAGGAACCGGTTGGATGAATTGAATGAGTTTGATTTGTTGCCGCCGGGGCAAAAGAAGGGAGGGGAGTCAAATTAAAAATTCAAAAGAAAAGACAAAAAGCGATGAAAACGTATCGTTGCTTGTTCAAAAGGGAAAGAAGAAAGGTAATCTGACATATTCGGAGATTGCCGAAGCTTTTGAGGAAATCGACTTGGATAAAGACGATATAGAAGAAATTTATGACTCTTTAACTTCTGCAGGAGTTGAAATCCTTGGTGACAAAGACGATATCATCGGTTTGGCTGATGAAGATGAACCTGAGATCAAAGAAGCAAAAGAAAAAGAAATAGCGGTGCCAAAGGGCGTAAACATAGATGACCCAGTGAGGATGTACTTGAAAGAAATAGGCAAAGTGCCGCTTTTGACTGCTACTGAAGAAATTGAGCTTGCCCAGGCAATGGAAGCCGGAGATGAAGAAGCCAGAAAAAAATTATGCGAAGCCAATTTGAGATTGGTCGTGAGCATAGCCAAGAGATATGTCGGGAGGGGAATGCTGTTTTTGGACCTTATACAGGAAGGCAATCTGGGTCTTATAAAAGCGGTCGAGAAATTCGATTGGCGAAAAGGATATAAATTCAGCACTTATGCGACTTGGTGGATCAGGCAGGCTATAACGAGGGCCATTGCTGATCAGGCGAGGACCATAAGAATACCTGTTCATATGGTTGAAACAATCAATAAATTGATCCGTGTGTCGAGGCAATTGCTGCAGGAACTCGGTAGGGAGCCTAAACCGGAGGAGATTGCAGAAGAAATGGATATGCCGGTCGAAAAAGTAAGGGAAATATTGAAGATAGCACAGGAACCCGTGTCGCTTGAAACCCCTATAGGGGAAGAAGAGGACAGCCATCTTGGGGACTTCATACCGGATATCGATGCACCGGCACCGGCAGAGGCGGCAGCCTTTTCGATGCTTAAGGAACAGTTGATTGAAGTACTGGATACATTGACTCCGAGGGAGCAGAAGGTTTTGAAATTGCGTTTCGGACTTGAAGACGGAAGGGCAAGGACACTCGAGGAAGTCGGAAAGAAATTTGATGTCACGAGAGAACGAATTCGCCAGATTGAAGCAAAGGCATTGAGAAAACTGAAACATCCAAGCAGAAGCAAAAAACTTAAAGATTATTTGGAATAGGGGTTCGCTTATGCGAATCTTTATTTTTAAGGAGGATTCAAATTGAAATTGGACCCAAGGCTTCAAGCCATAGCGGAATATGTAAGAAAAGGAGAACGTGTCGCGGATATCGGAACGGACCATGGATATATACCGATCTATTTGGTTGAAAATGCAATCAGCCCGAAGATATTTGCTACTGATGTGAATCCGGGACCTTTGGACAATGCAAGAAGGATAGTTGAAGCCCAGGGGATGGCTAAAAGCATAGAACTCAAACTGGGAAACGGATTGGGACCTATAATTGGCGAGAATGTCGACAAGGTAATAATTGCCGGCATGGGAGGCCTTCTCATAAGGGATATCCTTATCGAAGGAGAAAGATTTATTTCAGATGTCAACCCAAGGCTTGTGCTGCAACCAATGGTGGCCCAGCCGGAATTGAGGAAATGGCTTAAGGAGAATAGCTACAGGGTCATATCCGAACGGATAGCCAAGGATAGAAAAAAGTTTTATGAAATTATGTTGGTTGAAAGAGGAGATAGTTCCTGTGAGAATCTGGCATATGATGAAATAGGCATTAAAATGCTTGAAGAAAAGGATCCCTTGCTTATGGATTTCGTCAACCATAAAATAGCCAAATACGAAAAAATACTTGAAAATATAAAGCAAAATGCAGCCGAGTCGGAATCTATGAATAAAAAAACCTTTGAAATAATTGACCGCATCGAAAGGCTTAAGGAGGTTTTGAAAGCTATATGAAAAGGGAAAGGCTTTTGAATATTATGATGGATAAATACCCAAATGAATATGCGGAGGATTGGGACAATACCGGATTCATGATCGATTGCGGCAAAACAAAATATGAGCGCATTTTGACAGCGCTCGAATTGACACCTGAAGTCATGAGGGAGGCAATTGAAACCAGGTCCGAATTGGTTATAACCCACCATCCGCTTATTTTCAAACCAATCAAGAACTTCGACGCAAGTTTGGCCGAGGACCGTTTGGTCATGGATTGCATAAAAAATGACATTTCCGTTTTTTCAATTCACACAAATTGCGACAACCATGAAGGTGGAACCAACGACTATCTGTCAGATCTTATAGGGCTGGAAGGGACTCAAGCCCTTAATCCGCTGAAGGGGGCATATTGCAAGCTTATTGTTTTCGTTCCATCAGAACATGTTTCAGCAGTGACTGAAAAGATGGGAGAAATGGGTGGAGGAAGCATTGGTTCATACAGCGATTGCACGTTTTCCTCAAAGGGGATAGGCTCTTTCAGACCGCTTGACGGGGCAAATCCGCATATCGGGGAAATAGGAAAACTGGAAAAGGTTGATGAAATGCGGGTTGAGACAATTCTGCCGTTTGAAAAAGTAAAATCAACGGTTGAAGAATTGAAATCGGTTCATCCGTATGAAGAAATGGCATATGACATAATACATCTTGAAAACATACGGAAAAATTCAGGCGGAGGCAGAGTAGGAATGCTTTCAAAACCCAGAAAATTTAAAATGCTTCTTGCTATGCTAAAAGATTTGCTGTCGGCAGAAGTTTTGAAATATACTGGAGATGAAGAAAGAATCATAGAAAAAGTCGGGCTTTGTACAGGAAGCGGGTCCGATTTTATAAGAGATGCTTACAAAAGCGGTGTCGAATGCTTTTTGACAGGGGACATAAAGTATCACGACGCTCAATTTGCAAGGATGAACAATCTCGCGCTTGTCGACATCGGCCATTATGAAAGTGAGGATTTTTTCAAGCATCTAATAAAAAAAATGCTTTCCGAGGAGATTGCATCCACCGGTTCCAAATGCGAAATCCATGTGTCTGATGCAGACATAAATCCTTTTAAATACTACAAGTGAGAGCTTTGACAGTAATAGTTCTTTGTGATATTCTTATCTCCATGAATGAGTAAGTCAGACGGTCGCATATGAAAATATGAGGAAAGTCCGAGCTCCGCAGAGCAGGGTGCTGGGTAATTCCCAGTGGAGGCAACTTCAAGGATAGTGCAACAGAAATAAACCGCTATTTAAATAGCAAGGGTGGAAAGGTGAGGTAAGAGCTCACCAGCGGCTAAGGCGACTTGCCGGCTCTGTAAACCCCATCTGGAGCAAGACCAAGCAGGGACATGAAAAGGCGGTTGCTCGTCGCCGTCCCGACGGTAGGTCGCTTGAGCACGGCGGCGACGCCGAGCCTAGATAGATGACTGTCAAATACAGAACTCGGCTTACGATTTACTTGTTGCATAAAAGCGCTCTCAGGAGTGCTTTTATTTTTATTTTTTTGTATAATGGATTTGAAGACAAAAGCAATAGGGGCGAACAATGATGAACCGGCTAAGTAAATGGATTGAAGAATCTAATGAAGTGGTATTTTTCGGAGGGGCGGGAACATCCACGGAAAGCAAAATCCCGGATTTCAGGTCTCAAACCGGACTGTACAGCTGCAAATACGGAGACTATTCTCCCGAGACAATTCTCAGCCATTCGTTTTTCATTAGGCATCCGGATGTCTTTTATGAGTTTTGCAGAGAAAAGATATTCTTCAGGGATGCGAAGCCTAACAAGGCGCATTTGGCTTTGGCCAAATTGGAAGAGGAAGGAAAGCTGTCAGCCGTGATAACACAAAATATCGACGGACTTCATCAATTGGGCGGCAGCAAAAATGTTTTGGAGCTTCATGGAACCATACATAAGAATATTTGCACAAATTGCGGCAAACCATATTCTCTGGATTATATTGCGGACGAAAGGTTCAAAGTGCCGACTTGCCTCGATTGCGGTGGGATTGTAAGGCCTGACATTGTATTGTACGAGGAGGCTTTGGACATGTCGATTTTTCAATCAGCCGCCGACCACATAAGGAGAGCGGATCTGTTGATTGTAGGAGGAACGTCGCTTTTAGTCTATCCTGCAGCCGGGCTGGTGTCTGAATTCAATAAAGGGAAACTGGTTTTGATAAACAGGCAGGAGACACCTTTTGACGGCAAGGCTGACATGGTTGTCCGCGGCAGTATTGGGGAAACTTTGGACAAGGCAGTTTTCGGAGGGGAAGGCAATGAGATTCAACAACTTTAAGTATTTGATAAAATACATGAAGGATCCG
>PKTO01000280.1 GCA_002869095.1 Clostridiales bacterium | reverse complement strand
GGGAGAGGTATACGGCATGGCGCTCAACCTTGAAGAAGACAATGTAGGGTGTGTTCTTCTGGGCGCCGAAGGAAACATAAAGGAAGGCGACATAGTCAAGACGACAGGCAGAATCATGGAGGTTCCAGTAGGGGAAGCCATGATAGGCCGCGTAGTCAATCCCTTGGGCCAGCCCATAGACGGCAAGGGACCCATCAAGACCGAGAACACAAGACCTGTAGAGCAGGTTGCGCCGGGCGTAATAGCCAGAAAATCGGTTCACCAGCCGCTGCAGACAGGCGTAAAGGCCATCGACTCCATGATCCCGATCGGACGTGGCCAGCGTGAGCTCATAATCGGCGACCGCCAGACAGGAAAGACTGCAATCGCCGTCGACACAATCATAAACCAAAAGAGCGAAGACGTAATCTGCATATATGTGGCAATAGGACAGAAGGCCTCCACAGTAGCGCAGATAGTGGAGAAACTCGAAAGCTACGGATCCATGGACTATACGATAGTCGTTTCGGCATCGGCTTCCGAGAGCGCTCCGCTCCAGTACATGGCGCCTTACTCGGGCGTTGCCATGGCTGAGGAATTCATGTGGGAAGGAAAAGACGTTCTAATAATCTACGACGACCTTTCCAAGCATGCCGTTGCCTACCGCGCAATGAGTCTTCTTCTCAGAAGACCGCCAGGCCGGGAAGCTTATCCGGGAGACGTATTCTATCTCCACTCGAGACTGCTCGAGCGTGCCGCAAAACTGAACGACGAACTCGGCGGAGGATCGATCACAGCGCTTCCAATAATCGAGACCCAGGCCGGAGACGTTTCGGCTTATATACCGACAAACGTAATATCGATCACAGACGGACAGATATACCTGGAGGAAGAACTCTTCAACAACGGCCAAAGGCCTGCCGTCAACGCCGGAATATCCGTATCAAGGGTCGGCGGAGACGCCCAGATAAAAGCCATGAAGAAGGTTGCAGGAAAAATCAAGCTGGAGCTTGCCCAGTACAGAGAGCTCGCGGCATTCTCCCAGTTCGGTTCGGACCTCGACAAAGACACCCAAATGCGTCTTGCGCATGGTGAAAGGTTGATGGAGATCCTGAAGCAGAAGCAATATGCTCCCATGGCTGTAGAGGACCAGGTAATGGTAATCTACGCTGTAGTCAACAAATACCTGATGGATGTTCCTGTAAAAGAATTCGCCCGTTGCGAAATCGAGTTCCTAAAGTACATGAAGGAACAGCATGCCGAGATTGGAAAAGGCATCAAGGACGGAGGAGTCCTCACAGACGAGATCGAAGAGGGCCTCAAAGGTGCAATCGAAGCATTCCTCAAGACATTCCAATACGAGGCGTAGAAGGCAAACAACCTTGTTCCGCCGGATAGGCGGAAAAGAAAGAGAGGTGAAACAGAACATTGGCAGGAATCGGAGCGCGAGACATTAAGCGCAAAATCAAGAGCATACAGAACACTCAGCAAATAACCCAGGCCATGCAGCTGGTGTCAACAGCCAAGCTGAAGAGGTCCAGGGACAGGCTGGACAAGACCAAGCCTTATTTTGAAACCATCCAGAGCACGATAGAGGACATATTCTCCAAGTCGAAAGATTTGGAACATGTCTACGTGACTGAGAGGGAAGTCAAAAAGACCCTTTACATCATAATCACTGCGGACCGTGGGCTTTGCGGAGGATACAACATAAACGCCATGAAAATGGTGCTCAACCAGCCAGAAGACAAATCGGCACTGTGCCTTTTGACGATCGGAAACAAAGCCAAAGGCTTTTTCGGCAACAGAGGCTACGAAATAGTGGAATCCTTCACAGGGATTTCAGAGAAGCCCTCCTACGCCGACGCCATTAACATCGGCAACAGGGCTATCACGCTTTTCGAGTCGGGAGAAGTCGATTCGGTCAAGCTGGTCTACACCCAGTTCGTAAGCACAATCAGTCAGCAGCCTAAGACAGTACAGCTTTTACCCGTGCCAAAGGGCGGAGAAAAGGATGATGCGGACGAGGAATTCGTCTACGTCGATTACGAACAGTCCCACCAAGTGGTTCTGGATTACGTCATACCGAAATTCGTGCAGGCCACCATATACGGTGCGCTGGTCGAATCATCGGCGTCCGAGCAGGGTGCCAGAAGGGTGGCCATGGAAAACGCCACAGACAATGCGGAAGACATGCTTGACAGCCTGACGCTTTCCTTCAACCAGGCCCGCCAGGCGGCAATAACCCAGGAAATCACAGAAATAGTAGGTGGCGCGGAAGCGCTTGGCTAAAATAATCCGAAAGGAGTTGAAACGTTCAATGGAAAAAAATACAGGAAAAGTTGTTCAGATAATCGGTGCCGTCCTTGACGTCCGGTTTGAATCAGGACAGCTTCCTAAGATACTAAATGCCGTCATCGTTGAGCAGGGCGAGCGAAGAATAGTTTCAGAAGCTTTCCAGCATATCGGCGACAACACGGTCAGATGCGTTGCCATGGCATCCACCGACGGCCTCGTAAGAGGCGCGGTAGCAGTCGACACAGGAGCGCCCATAACGGTTCCCGTCGGCAAGGCGACACTCGGAAGACTCTTCAACGTACTTGGAGAAGTCGTTGACAACAAAGAAGACGTGTCCAGAGAAGAGATGCTTCCGATCCACAGGGAGGCCCCCAAATTCGATGAGCAGGAGACCTCGACAGAAATATTCGAAACAGGAATCAAGGTTGTCGACCTGGTTTGCCCATACGCTAAGGGCGGAAAAATCGGCCTCTTCGGAGGAGCCGGCGTTGGAAAAACGGTTCTAATCCAGGAGCTCATAAACAACATAGCAAAAGAGCATGGAGGACTTTCGGTATTCGCGGGAGTCGGAGAGCGTACCCGTGAAGGAAACGACCTCTACCATGAAATGACCGAGTCCGGAGTTATCGACAAGATGTCGATGGTGTTTGGACAGATGAACGAGCCTCCGGGCGCAAGAATGAGGGTTGGACTCACAGGACTCACAATGGCGGAATATTTCCGTGACTCGGAAGGAAAAGACGTCCTGCTCTTCATCGACAACATATTCAGATTCACACAGGCGGGCTCCGAGGTTTCAGCCCTTCTGGGACGTATGCCGAGTGCCGTTGGATACCAGCCTACACTCGCTACCGACATGGGCACGCTGCAGGAGAGGATAACATCGACCAAGAAGGGATCCATCACATCGGTTCAGGCCGTATACGTGCCTGCCGACGACTTGACGGACCCGGCTCCGGCGACGACATTCTCCCACCTGGACGCAACTACGGTTCTGTCGCGTGACATCTCCAACCTTGGGATTTACCCGGCTGTGGACCCGCTCGACTCTTCGTCGAGAATACTCGACCCCAACGTAGTGGGGGAAGAGCACTACAACGTAGCCAGGGAAGTCCAGGAAATACTTCAAAGATACAAGGAACTCCAAGACATAATAGCCATACTGGGAATGGACGAGCTTTCGGACGACGACAAAGTCACAGTAACGAGAGCCAGAAAAATCCAAAGATTCCTTTCGCAGCCCTTCTCGGTTGCTGAAGCATTCACGAACCAGCCCGGCAAATATGTCTCCATAAAGGATACCATCCGAGGCTTCAAGGAAATACTTGAAGGCAAGCATGACGACATTCCGGAATCGGCATTCCTATATGTAGGAACAATAGAAGAAGCAGTGGAAAAGGCGGGGCAGGCAAGCTAAGCCTATTTTGACGCTTCGTTGACACGGAGGTGAACACATGGCAACCAATTTCCATTTGGAAATAGTGACCCCCTACCGGGTTTTCTACGACGGAGAAGCGGAAATGGTCATCGTCAAGACAACCACCGGTGAAATGGGGATACTCAATGAACACATGCCTTCAGTCGTTCCTCTCGACATAGGGATTCTTAGAATTAAGGCGGGCGGCAAAATACAGTCGGCTACAACAGCCGGAGGATTTGTCACAATAGGCACCGACAAGACCACAATCATAACAGACTGCGCCGAGTGGGCGGAGGAAATCGATGTGGACCGTGCCGAAAGCGCCTTGGAACGTGCGCAACGACGTCTCGACAAGCAAACCGAGAACATCGACGTGGCGCGGGCCGAACTGGCCCTCAAAAAGGCCTTCAACAGAATCAAACTCGCTGAAGAGCGCGGCAAAAAGAAATAAAACTAAATGGAGTAAAAAGGGACAGACCTTTTTTACTCCATTTTTATTTTAAATAAAAGCCCCCGGTACTTTTGATGTGAAATCAATAAACGCTTTCTGCAAGCGGTCTTGTGTTATAATGGCTTGTGAATGTTTTTGAACCCAACAAGACTTGAGTACGGAAAGGGGAAAACATGAAAAGGACAATTATGGTTGCTTTTGTATCAATATTGGCTTTGTTTGTTGTGGCGGCAATAGGAAAGAACACTGTGCTTGCAATGAACTCAAAAATAGTCTCGGGCCTTGAAGGCAAGGTTTACTACGAAAAAAGGGTGGACGGAGTGCTGACACTGTTTTCTTCGGATGCCAACCTGGAAAACGAGGTCCTTGTATACAGCCACAAGGGCAATGGCAGGGACAGTTACGGAAGTTATAATTACAATATACTCGACTATCATTTCGATTCTGAAAGTGGAAGAGTAGATTTTATAGCAATGCACGATGGTGAGTGGAGCAGTTTTGCAATTGAAGATGGCGAATCCGAGGTAGTTTTGACAGGAAGCTTTGATTTTAGTGAAAAATCCTCCGAAACGGTTTTTGAAACCGACTACATTTCAAAGACCTCGGGAGACCGGACCCTTTCAACCGAAAGGGGATCGATTTATCTGACCGAAAACGGAAAAAAAACCTGCATAAAGAAGTTTTATGGAATATATGACGGCAAATTCACAGGATACGGAGCCGTAGGGTTTTCTCCTGACGGGGACCATATGATTTATGGATCAATGGGTCACCTGACTCCGCTCGGAACGATGATTGAAGGCTTGCTTACGGGAGACGTGGGTGAAAAATTCATAATGGAAATGGCTACGGGAAAGAGCGCCAAATATGTCGATGCGCAAAACATACAATGGGTTTCAGAGCGGGATTGAAAGGATTAATACCCTCCCTCGGGTATAGAGGTTACAATAAGGTAAAGAATGTGCAAACATGCTGAAAATGCTGTATAATGGTTATGTGAATCAAAATGCAAATAAAAAATGCAAATAAAAAATAGAAATAAGGAATCTGGGGAAAAGTATCCGGATTTTGAGGAGGATGAGAGTTGCCTAAATTTATTGTTGAGAAAAGCGAACCACTCAAAGGAACAGTTAAAATCAGCGGCGCCAAGAATGCGGTGCTTCCCATAATGGCTGCCACGCTTTTGGCCACGGAAACCTGCACCATAGACGAGGTTCCGGGTCTTATGGACGTCAATGTCATGAAAGACGTATTGAGGTCCTTTGATTTCGTAATAAATGAAACAGCCCCGGAGTCCATAGAGGTCATACCGGCGGAACTTAAGCAGCAGGAGGCTCCCTACGAGCTGATAAAGAAGATGAGAGCGTCCTTCCTTGTGATGGGGCCGCTTCTGGCAATGAAAGGCGTGGCCAGGGTTTCAATGCCAGGGGGCTGCGCAATAGGTGCAAGACCTATAGATCTGCATCTTAAGGGCTTCAAGGCGCTTGGGGCGGAGATAGACCTTGGACATGGCTACGTGGAGGCCAGGGCCGAACGCCTAGTGGGCGACCGCATATACCTGGACTTTCCAAGCGTAGGCGCCACCGAGAACATAATGATGGCTGCCGTGCTTGCCGAAGGGCAGACAATACTGGAAAACGCGGCCGAGGAGCCTGAAATAATCGATCTGGCAAACTTCCTCAACAAAATGGGCGCCAAGATCCGCGGAGCCGGAACCGACACCATAAGGATAGACGGAGTCGAAAAGCTTTACGGAACAAACCACGCCGTGATTCCCGACAGGATAGAGGCGGGAACCTTCATGGTGGCCGCGGCTATAACGAGGGGCGACGTGATGGTTACCAACGTCCTTCCCGAGCATCTCAAGCCCATAGTTGCAAAACTCAAGGAGACCGGAGTCGAGATTACCGAGGAAGAGGACGCGATAAGGGTCAACGCAACAGAGGGGCTTCATCCCATAGACATAAAGACGCTTCCCTATCCGGGATTCCCCACCGACATGCAGGCCCAGTGCATGGCCCTCATGACAATTTCCGAGGGAACAAGCGTAATAATCGAGAGCGTTTTCGAGAACCGATTCATGCACGTGAGCGAGCTCAACCGCATGGGTGCAAACATAAAGATAGAAGGCCACAGCGCAGTCGTGCAGGGAGTCAAAACTTTGCAGGGAGCGCAGGTCAAGGCGACCGACCTTCGCGCGGGGGCGGCCCTCATACTTGCCGGCCTCATAGCAGAAGGAACGACCGAGATAGACGAGATTTACCACATACACAGAGGCTATGTGAACATAGACGGAAAGCTCAGGGCGCTTGGGGCAAAGATCAAGACGACTGACTGAAGCTGGAATCCAGGGCGGCAATAAAAAGCGCCCGATCGAATAAATTGCAGTTTGGCGACATAAAAGAACTAACGAATCGGGAGGTATGGCATGTTTGGCTTTGGAATGGAAATAGGGATAGATTTGGGAACCGCCAGTGTGCTGGTATATATAAAGGACAAGGGGATAGTGCTCCAGGAGCCTTCCGTTGTTTCGATCGATACTACGACGGACGAGATTCTTGCGGTCGGCGTAGAGGCCCGCAAGATGCTTGGAAGGACTCCGGGAAACATACAGGCAATAAGGCCCCTCAAGGACGGAGTAATATCAGACTATGAAATCACGGAAAGAATGCTGAGGTACTTCATAAAGAAGACATGCGGAAGGAGCAGGCTTTTCAGGCCCAAGATAATAGTCTGCGTTCCGAGCGGAGTCACAGGAGTCGAGAAGCGTGCGGTAATTGACGCAACCACAGAGGCGGGCGGAGGAAAGACCTACCTCATCGAGGAACCCATAGCGGGAGCCATCGGAGCCGGGCTCGACATAACAAACGCCGACGGAAACATGATAATCGACATAGGCGGAGGAACCACCGACATAGCGGTCATATCGCTTGGAGGAATCGTGGTTTCAAACTCCATAAAGGTCGCAGGAGACAAATTCGACGATGCCATAATTAAATACATGAGAAAGGCCCACAACATACTTCTCGGAGAGAGGACAGCCGAGGAGCTCAAGGTCAACATAGGCACGGCTTACCCCAGAAAAGAGTCAATAAAAATGGATTGCCGGGGCCGCGACCTCATAACGGGACTTCCCAAAACAATAAGCGTCACGGCGGACGAGATGCTAGAGGCGCTCGCCGACCCCATAAACTCAATAGCCGAGGCTGTGCATTCCGTTCTGGAAAGGACACCTCCCGAGCTTGCTTCAGACATAAGCAACAAGGGCATAGTCATGACAGGCGGCGGAGCCCTTCTATACGGACTCAACAAGCTTATCGAAAAACGTACCGGTATCCCGGTTTACGTTGCAGAGGATCCCATCTCATGCGTGGCAAAGGGCACCGGCATGTCCCTCAACCATCTCGACGTGCTCGAAAAAAGCAT
>PKTO01000241.1 GCA_002869095.1 Clostridiales bacterium | reverse complement strand
TCAAGCTTTAGGAATGCCGGGAAAAGCGGAAGCGGCATTTCTATCATCATGAGTACGAAAGCGATTACGGACAAGACCGATGTCTTGACCATTTTGTTTGTTGAACTTGTTCTTTTCATAATCTTCCTCCCAATATAATATGCCCTGGATCAGGGATTCCAGGGCACTAAGTATCGTTATAGTATAGTTTTCTTCTCTCATCCAGACTTTAACTGTCGGCTTCGGAAATTATCCGAATCAACCGATTTCTCGGCTCGCGGGCTTTACCGCCGGTAGGGAATTGCACCCAACCCTGAAGAAAATATTCAATTTTCTAAAAGGATTATAACACCAATTCTTTTTACCGTCAAGAATTGCGTTGGTCGAAATAACGGGCATAGGACCTCGCGGCTGGTTTGTGGTAAAATAAAGTCAAAGATCAACTGCCATTGGAGGCTGACCATTATGATAGGATCTATAGTTTTGGGATATCTGCTTGGAAATTTTCAGACGGCATATTTAATCGGCAAATTCTTTGGTAAAATCGACATAAGGCAAAAGGGCTCGTCGAACGCAGGGGCTTCAAACGTCACCCAGGTGATGGGATGGAAATTCGGAGTCCTTACCGCACTTGCTGACATACTGAAGGCTTTTCTGGCGGTTGAAATATCGTTTTTATTTTTCGGGGGTACCGTCGAGGCCTTTACGGCCGGGACGTTCGCGGTTTTGGGGCACGTGTTTCCTTTCTATCTGAAATTCAAGGGAGGAAAGGGCTTGGCTTCGCTGGTTGGCATGATGCTGGCGTTCAAGCCTGAAATTGGCTTGGCCATGATGGCTTCGGTTTTGTTCTTGACGATAGCCACGGACTACATAGCTGTGGGGTCTCTGACCGTATATTTGGGATTGCCCGTCCTGCTGTTTTTTTACGGAATGGAAAAGGCTATATTGCTCGAGAGCGCCGCGCTTGCCCTTTTGGGACTCTGGCTGCATATAGGGAACATAAAAAAAATATTGAGAAAAGAAGAAAAAGGCCTCAGGGCCACAATAAGAAGCAGGAAAAACTAAAAAGGGACAGACCTTTTTTACTCCATTTTTGACGCAAAAAGACCGGCATATTCTTGCCGGTCTTTTTATTATTCTGGAATCTTAAAGATTGGCTTCCGCTTCGGTTACCAGTTCGTCCATAAGCTCCTGCACAGGGATTATCTTGTCGACTTTGCATCCTTCGGATCCTATGAACACCAGCCCGTCCTCCACGTCGCCCTCAACAGCCTTCACAAGCGCTTCTGTTATGCAATACGGAGCTGTAGCCGGATTGCAGGCCTTTAGGCACCTGAAGCATTTTTTTATTTTCCTTCCGGATTCCTCGACCGTCTTTACGTGCTTGTTGTATAGCGCCCTTCCAGGCATTCCGAGTGGGCTAACCACAATCTTTATCTCATCTTCATTCGCATTCACATAGGCTTCCTTGAAATTTCTGTGGGCGTCGCATTCGTCGGTTGCAACGAAACGGGTGGCCATCTGCACCCCCGAGGCACCCAGTTTTATGAATTCGGCGATTTCTTTTCCTGTATAAATCCCGCCGGCGGCGACAACCGGAATTTTCTTGCCGAAGGCTTCCTCGAAAGGTTTGAGGATTTCAATTACGCCTGAAACTATATCCTTCAGGCTTGGCAGGACTGGCTTGGAAAGGACTTCGGGACTGAAGCCCAAGTGGCCTCCCGCCTTTGGCCCTTCGACTACAACAAGGTCTGGGAGATAGTTGTATTTTTTTGTCCAAAGCCTTGTTATTACTCTTGCGCCTTTTGCCGAGGATACTATCGGGGCTATTTTTGTTACCGAATTCTTGACCATTTCGGGAAGGTTTGTAGGAAGTCCGGCACCTGAAATGATCAGATTGACTTTCTCTTCGACACAGACCCGAACCTGCTCGGCGTAATTGTTCGTTGCGGTCATTATGTTTACGCCCAATATTCCGTCGGGGCTCATGCTTTTTGCCTTCTGTATTTCTTTTCTCAGTCCCCTGAGATTTGCCGCGTCGTTGTCGCTTTCGAAATCCGGCTCCCGAAAGCCCACCTGGGCGGCTGATATCACTCCGACTCCTCCGGCATTTGCGACGGCAGAGGCAAGCGATGACATCGACACACCTTTTCCCATACCTCCCTGTATTATAGGTATGCGGGCAGTCAAACCGTCTATTGTCAATGGTTTTAGTTTCAAATTCATAGTCTCCTTTAAGGTTGTTTTAAATGCTTTGATATTCAAAGTATAAGCAAAAGGCCTTTTTCTGTCAACCTTTGCACGAAGGAAAAAACATTGACAAAGAATTTGATCCGGTATATACTTTGAAAGTCAAAACAATAATGCTTTGAATGTCAAAGCATTAACGAATGTGGACAAACGCTTAAGGAGGTGACGGGTTTTGTCTGATACTTCAAGAGTCCTGAACGAAATACTTGTGGAGCTGTTTTGGAACATTCTCAACATAGAGGAGAAGGAACTCAAGCGAATGGGCTGTCTTCTGTCCATGACGGAGATGCATACAATAGAGCAAATAGGTTTGGGTAAACCTCAATCCATGAGCGCTGTAGCTAAGAAGCTCAATATTACCATCGGAACACTCACCACGTCCATCAATCGCCTGGTCAAAAAAGGGTATGTCGAAAGAAACAGGAACCAGCAGGATCGGCGGATTGTAGAAATAAACCTGACCAACAAAGGCAAGGAAGCGTATCTGATGCACGCAAGATTCCATGAAGGCATGGTAAACGGTGTTATGGAAGATTTAAAAATACAGGATAACAAGCAGCTGATTAAGGCGCTTGACAATCTGAATGAATATTTTAAAAAGAAATATCAAGCAGACAAATAGAAAGGGGTGGCTGAATGAATTACGCCAACATCATTGGCACAGGCACTTATGTACCTGAAAAAATCGTTGACAACCATATGTTGTCGGAACTGGTTGAAACAAGCGATGAATGGATCAGAACCAGAACCGGAATAAAGGAAAGAAGAATATCGACGGGGGAAAACACGTCGGATCTGGCGCTCAAGGCGTCTGAAGCGGCACTTGAAAATGCGGGCATGAGCCCGGAGGATCTGGACATGATAATTCTTTCGACACTGACTCCGGATTATTTTACGCCTGCAACGGCCTGCCTGGTGCAAAGAAGGCTTGGGGCGGAAAATGCTGCGGCTTTTGACATTTCGGCGGCATGCTCGGGATTCCTTTACGGATTGGATGTTGCGGACAGCTTCATAAGAGCCGGCAAGGCGAAAAACATTCTGGTGGTGAGCTCCGAGGTAATGTCGAAGGTAATAGACTGGGAAGACAGAAACACATGCGTCCTTTTCGGAGACGGAGCCGGAGCGGTTGTTTTGAAGGCGTCGGCCGAGCATGGAATAATAAATACGGTGACAGGCTCCAAAGGCGACATTGAAGGCAATCTGGTTTCGAAATCCAGAAATGTCGTCAATCCCTTCATGGAAATTCCGGAAACCGGGGATAATTATCTGTCCATGAACGGAAAGGAAATATTCAAATTTGCCACGCGCATAATGAGGAAGGCCTTGAAGGATGTTCTTGGCGGGACCGGCATCGAGTTGAGCGAAGTAAAGTATATAGTTCCGCATCAGGCGAACGACAGAATGTTCGAGTATGTTGCGGGGAAAATGAAATTTGACAAGGAAAAATTCTATGTGAACCTCGAAAGGTTCGGGAACACATCTTCGGCCAGCATACCGATTGCTTTGGATGAAATGGCAAAGAAGGGTTTGCTTTCGAAGGGGGACAAGCTTATTTTTGTAGGATTCGGAGGCGGATTGACATGGGGAGCCGCACTCGTGGAATGGCAACTTGACTGAAAGAAAAACAAAAAAGGAGAAAAAACAATGATATTTGAAAAAATCAAAGGAATTCTAGTGGACGAATTGGGAGTTGAAGCAGAGGAAGTACTGATGGAAAGCAACATAAAGGACGATTTGGACGCCGATTCGTTGGACATAGTCCAGGTTGTGATGGCGGTCGAAGAGGCTTTTGGAATAGAAGTCGAAGAAGAAGAAACGGAAAAACTTCTTACAGTCGGAGATGTCGTCCGATATGTGGAAGCGAACAAGTAATCCATCAGAGGCATACTCTGGAAAGGGGAGGTTTTGATGGCGAAGAATAAATTCAAGGACTTGATAGGTATAGATTACCCCATAATACAGGGGGGGATGGCATGGATTTCGGATGCGGAGCTGGCTGCCGCGGTATCGAATGCCGGAGGCCTGGGAATAATAGCCGCAGGCAACGCGCCCGGACAATGGGTGAAGGAACAAATAAGGAAAGCGAAAACCCTGACGGACAAACCCTTCGGGGTAAATGTCATGCTCCTGAGTCCTTTTGTCGAAGAGGTGGCAGAGGTTGTATGGGAAGAAAAGGTCAAGGTCATAGTCACAGGGGCCGGAAATCCCGGCAAGTATATAAAGAAGTGGCGCGAAAACGATGTGAAAATAATACCGGTTGTCCCGTCGGTAGGATTGGCCAAACGCATGGAGGGAACCGGCGTCGACGCCATAATCGCCGAAGGGACCGAAGCGGGAGGCCACATAGGGGAATTGACGACGATGTGCCTTTTGCCTCAAGTGGTCGATGCCGTTGACATACCGGTAATTGCTGCCGGCGGAATTGCCGATGGAAGAGGAATTGCCGCCGCATTCATGATGGGCGCTTCAGGCGTTCAGGTGGGTACGCGTTTTCTTGTTGCAAAGGAATGCAATGTCCATGACAACTACAAAAAGAAAATACTGGAAGCAAAGGATATAGACACGCTTGTTACGGGAAGGCCCACGGGACATCCGGTCAGGGTCCTAAAGAACAAGCTTGCCAGGATGTATAAAAAAATGGATAAAGAAGCTGTGCCTGCCGAAAAATATGAAGAACTGGGCAGGGGAGCTTTGCACAAAGCGGCATGTCTGGGGGACGTATCGATGGGTTCCATAATGAGCGGGCAGATTGCAGGGCTCGTATGCAAAGAACAGACCGCTTCGGAAATAATCGAAGAGATGTTCGGCGAACTCAAGGTTCTTCTCGACAATGCAAAGGATTTTAACATTTAGGAGGGCTCGACATGGGCAAAATAGGATTTTTATTTTCCGGCCAGGGATCGCAATATATAGGCATGGGAAAAGACCTTATAGAGAAATATAAAAGCAGCAAGGATGTATTTGATGAGGCCGACGAGGCTTTGGAAATGGATTTGACCAAGATGGTTACAGAAGGAAACCAGGATGAACTCAATTTGACCGAAAACACCCAGCCTGCGGTTCTTACAACAAGCATGGCGGCACTTAAAGCTGCCGAGGAAAAAGGCCTGAAACCCGATGTCGTGGCGGGGCTTAGCCTGGGAGAGTATACCGCGCTTGTGGCTGCGGGAGCGCTTGCTTTTGCCGCCGCGGTGAAGCTGGTTAAGAAACGCGGCAGATACATGCAGGATGCCGTGCCCGAAGGAAAGGGCACAATGGCCGCCATAATAGGCTTGGACGAGGAAAAGGTTCAGGAAGCCGTGGACGAAGCCAAGCGGTACGGCATTGTCGAGTGCGCGAATTTCAATTGCCCCGGCCAGATTGTGATAGGCGGGGAAATTGAAGCCGTAGAAAAGGCTTCGCAATTTGCAAAGGAAAAGGGCGCAAAGCTTGTGGCTCCACTCAAGGTGAGCGCGCCGTTTCACACTTCCATGCTCAGGCCCGCGGCCGACAAGCTTGCTGAAGAACTCAAGAGCATAAAATTCGAGGATCTGAACATCCCGCTTGTATCGAATGTATTCGCCGAATACATCGAAAACAAAGACCACATTAAGGACATATTAAAGAATCAGGTCATGAAGCCGGTCCAATGGGAAAAAAGCATCCAGAGGATGGTCAACGACGGAGTCGACACCTTTGTTGAAATAGGACCGGGTAAGACCCTTAGCGGATTCATAAAGAAAATAGGAAAGAAAGAAAAAGTGAAACGTAGGATAATCAACATAGAGGACGTCAAATCCCTCGAAAAAGCGGTTGAAACACTTTCGCCCAAGGCGAATGTTACAATCGAAAGCATAAACCGGTTGACCGCTAAAAAAAAAGGAAAGATAGGTGATAAGGCATGTTGAAGGGTAAGACGGCTGTAATCACGGGTGCAAGCAGGGGAATAGGAAAGGCTGTTGCGGTTCGACTCGGAAAGGCCGGAGCAAATCTGGTGCTTAGCTACAGAAGCAACGACGCCGCGATGGACGAATTGATCGAATCGCTTGAAAAAGACGGCATAAAGGCCGTGAAGGTGAAAGGCGATGTTTCAAATTCTGATGATGCGAAGGAACTCATGAAAGTAGCAAAGGAAACATACGGATCACTGGACATACTGGTGAACAACGCCGGAATCACTAAGGACAAACTGATAATTCAAATGAAGGAAGAGGACTTCGACTCTGTCATACGGGTCAACCTGAAGGGCAGCTACAACTGCATAAAACACGCAGCCAAAATCATGATGAAGCAGAGATCGGGCAAAATTGTTAATATGGCTTCCGTTGTGGGAGTTTCAGGAAATGCGGGCCAGATAAATTATTCGGCATCGAAGGCCGGTGTGATAGGAATGACCAAATCGGCGGCAAGGGAACTTGCCGGCAGAAATATCACCGTAAACGCGGTAGCGCCGGGATTCATAGAAACGGATATGACAAAAGACCTCGTAGAAAAAGCGAAGGACGGAATGATTTCCGGGATACCGCTGGGACGGCTTGGTTTGCCTGAAGACGTTGCCGAAGCTGTCGCTTTTCTGGCTTCGGATTCTGCAGATTATGTTACGGGACAAGTGCTTCATGTCGACGGCGGCATGGTGATGTAAGGAGGATGAACATGAAAAAAAGAGTGGTAATAACAGGAATGGGAGCCGTTTCCCCCATAGGCAACGATATCGAGACCTTTTGGGAAAGTATAAAGGAAACAAAACCAGGAATAGATTTCATAACCGCATTCGATGCAAGCGAAATCAAAGTCAGTGTTGCCGGCGAAGTCAAAGGATTTGACCCGGTGCAATATATAGACAAAAAAGAAGCCAAGCGTATGGACAGATATACTCAGTTCGCCATAGCGGCCTCGAAACAGGCATTCGAAGACTCAGGGCTTGAGAAAGCCGACTACAATCCGGAACGCATGGGCGTAATAGTGGGCTCGGGTATAGGCGGACTCGGAACAATAGAGGAGCAGGCGGGAAAGCTGCAAAGCAGGGGACCAAAGCGGATATCCCCCTTCTTCATACCGATGTCAATCGTAAACATGGCTTCCGGAAACGTCGCCATAGCTCTTGGAGCAAAGGGACTTTGCAACACCGTTGTAACTGCTTGCGCTTCAGGAACCAATGCGCTAGGCGAAGCATTCAGGAACTTGCAGTACGGATATGCCGACATCATAATCGCGGGAGGAACCGAGGCCGCCGTAACACTTCTTGGAGTGGCGGGATTCGAAGCCATGACGGCGCTGTCCACAAAAGACGATCCCTCGCGCGCATCAATACCTTTCGATGTTGAAAGGGATGGCTTTGTAATGGCCGAGGGGTCAGGGATGATGGTTCTTGAGACCCTTGAGCATGCAAAGGCCAGAAACGCAAAAATATACGGCGAAATCG
>PKTO01000046.1 GCA_002869095.1 Clostridiales bacterium | reverse complement strand
ATGGGGCCTAATTTATTTGACTGTGAAATTTCACTGTTGTTTTCTTTTTTCATATCATTCCCCGCTCCGCTCGGCTTTGTTTTCCATTTCAACTCTCGCAACGTCGTATGCAAGAAGTCCGAATATGGCCGCGCAGGCTATCCACGCCGCTATGTTTATTATGCTCCAAATGTTCAACTCTAAACGACTCCTTTCAGCCCCTTGGTTTCACTTCTTTCATTCTTGCCCGTAAACTTTCTCAACCATCGCCTTCAGGCCTTTCTCCGACTCTCGAGCCACATACCCAATGTAGACCATGACCGCCCCGAATGTAAGCACGAAAGTCGCCGGCTTAATCGCATATTCAATCTTCAGTGGACTATCTCCCTTGATTAGCATTGCGCTAAGTAGGGTCGCAAAACAAAGAATCATGACAAATAGTATATCGAATGCCTCATGCATCCATTTTCTTTTCTTGATCATAGTGCTTCACTCTCCAGTTTTTCCATGTTGGTATGAATCCATTCAACACCCATTTCTGATGAATATAGCTCTTTGCTGTTTTGCCTCAGGTGGAACATTACCGTGGTCATTCCTGTAAGTGCGAATGCAAGAGCAAGCATTCCCGATGCCATTATGGCCATACGCACAACTCCGCTGCCAGGCACCTTATCCAGGCTTAAGAGAACATAGGTCACTATAAAAACCAAGAGAGCCGCAAGTCCTACCAATATTGCGCAATCAAAGCAATACATCTTTTTTATTTTATTTTCCATGATGTCCCCCTATGGTATTTTATGAGTTCTAATATCCTATTTTCAAATCCGACCCCTATTGGGGGCCGGATTTTGAAAATCTTTCTTTTATTCTTATTCCTGTTTTCGTTGTGCAGAGTCCGCCGCCGCCTGTGCATCTTAGTGATGCAGGCAAGGCCGCCCCAACGCTTGCCATAGCCTGAATGACTTCATCAAGCGGAACATATGGATCGAATCCTCCTACAACCATGTTGGCCGACACTATACTGTTTGCAGCGGAAACCGAATTCCTGTTTATGCATGGTATGTCGACAAGCCCCGCTATCGGGTCGCATACGAGTCCCAATAAATTTTGAAGAGCCAATGCCGCTGCCTTGAAAGACTGATCCATTGTGCCGCCGATTATATGAACTACTCCTGCCGCAGCCATGCTGCTGGCCGAGCCATTCTCTGCCTGGCAGGCAGCCACTTCAGCGGCGAAGGTTGCCTGGTGATGAATGAATATTCCAACCGTGGCAGCCGCAAACATCGCCTTGCATATTTCATGCTTCGACAATCCCATTTCCAAACCGGTGCCTATTATGCTGCCAGGTATTACTCCTGCGGATCCTGCTGTCGGCGCCGCTACGATGGCACCTATTGCGCTGTTCATCTCCATTACGCCAACCGCCCAGGCTGTTGCGGTGTTGATAAGCCCCGCATCCATGAGGATTCCCTTTTCTTTTGCCTTTACAATCTTGTGCGCCGATGGACTTAGATATCCCTGCATATTGATATCTCCGCTCATTCCGATTTCCGCCGAGCGTTTCATGGCATCATAAACTTCTCCCATAATTCCGAAGAGTTTTTCCTCAGACAAACCGCTGCGCGCAATTTCATACCTAAGACCAAGCTCCCAAAACTCGAGACTGTTCTTTTCTCCATAAGCGTATGCCTCAGCCGCATTGTAAAAAGGTATGTCCACTTTTATTTTGGACGGCGACATCAGTATGGGCTCGACATATGCGACCTCAACAACTGATTCGACCTTTCTTATTTCCTCAATTGTCGCATCGTCTATTTCCTTGTCGGTCTTTATGTGAATCAGGCATCCTTCACCCTTTTCAGCTGTTTTGACCGTGAAATCGCCAAGTTTTGCATGGCATGCCGCTTTCACAGATGTTTCCACATTTACGCCGCACTTTGCAAAAACGAACAGCTCGTGGAAATCCCCTTTGGATGAAATCTTGAATCCGTCGATGCCGACAATTTCAAACATTCCGCCACCGGTGGAATGGCTGTCGACCGTGTGACGAATACCCGATTCCGATTTAACGTCTATTCTGGCGGTGTTGGGATGACTTGCTTCAAGATCTGCAAAATCCAACTCATATTTGAATTCCATGCTCGCGTATTTATGGGCATCCCTTATTCTGGCGTCGCTTGTCTCATATCCCAAGAGACCACTCAAAAAGCCCCTGTCCGAGCCCTGTCCCCTATAGGTAAGCGGATACGAACCATTTTCGTCAAATATTATCTTCGCTTCCTCTACTTCGCCACCCGCCAAACGTCTGGTGAATTTGCCGATCCTCGCAGGACCTGCCGTATGGGAGCTGGAAGGGCCGACCATTATAGGCCCAAGAACTTCATTAAATATGCTGCAATATTCCATTTCTCTTTTTGCGCCGCTTGATTGCATCTTTCACTCCTTACACTTGCCTATTCGCCTAAGATTTCAACTGTTCCATTTGTCCCGTCAATCCTTATTCTGTCCCCTGTCTTTATTGCAGTGAAGGGATCAACTTCAAGATCAGTTACGGTAGGAACTCCTGTCACGACTGCCGCTACGCCAGTCCTCGAGTCCATTTTGGGGAATATGAAACCAGCAGGCCCAATCCCTTTTACGCTTGCCGCATGAAAGTGGCAAGACCATCCATTGGAGCCCTTTCCTCCCGAAAGTATGAGAATATTTCCCGAAATGCTCATTCCCTCAAACGGGTGTCCCTTTTCAACTATCAGACCTGTATTCTCATCTACACCTGCCCATCCTTGGATGGTCTCTTCGCTGACCATTGCAATTCCTTCTGCAACCCCCGGGATTGCGCCTCGTCCTTGATATACTTTATTCGCCATTTATTTCAGCCTCCATTCGCCATCTATCGCCGCTTGCATGCAGACTTCCATTTCACCGTAATGCACCGGAGCCTCCGTGCTCGGCTTGATGTAATGCGCCTGTTTTCCACTGTCGAAAGCCATTCTATCGGCTTTCTCCGGCTTTTTCTCGCTGGTGAGCGGGCAACTGCTTGTAAGAACAATCGCGCCGGATTCCTCAATTGTTTGCGTGTAACCGTTCATGTCGGCCAAAGCCTTTATTGACGAAGCTGTCCACACATGGAAAACCACACCGTCCGCAACTTTCTTGCCTTTCATGAACTCCGCAACTTCCTGCATCTCGCTAATGCTGAGGTGAGGACATCCAATGCTTATATAGTCGATTTTTCCTTCAGATTGGTCGTTCAAAAGTTTTCTTGAACAGTCAATATCGGCCTTGGTAATCGTCTTGGTCGCAATAGGCTCCTTGCCTCCAAACGCTTCTTCAAGAGTCTTTGCTTCGGGAGTATGCCCTACTATATGGCACATCTCCGGTCCGCTTGTTGTGGCCATGGAAGCATAGAAGTACTTGAGATACATTATATCTATGCTTGACAATTCGCCTTGTACAACCGGAATCGAATGTGTGGGGAGAAATCTTCCAATTGTATATCCAAGCAGGTCCCAGTCTGTCTTAGTCTTGATTTCGCACTCTACGTTGAAAAGGTGGGTACCTTTTCTGTTTTCCATTATGTGGTTGCCCCACTTTGGAATCCTTGCGCATATGGCGGACCAGTAACCCACTTCAAGGCCGTCTGCGTTTCCGCATGCGCCGAAAAGCGAGTTCATCATCAGAACCGCATGGGATTCGCTTGTCACGTAGTGCTCTCCCATAAGCGGAATGAATCCTGTCAAATACGGAACGCATGTGCCTACCTTGTTGATTCCAAATTTACTGTAGTAATCAAGGTACTCCCTGTTTTTTATCCCTTCATCCTCTGTGCATCCCATAGACTTGTACTTAACGGGGTCCATAGGCCCGCAGTCTGTCTGACAATAGCACCCTACCCTCTCCATAGAAAGCTTCTCTTTTGAGCAAAACTGCATTTCCGAAATTACTTCTTCTATATCGTCAGATTCGACCGCATGAAGATATGAATGGGCTCCT
Organism: Clostridiales bacterium; assembly: GCA_002869095.1. Taxonomy (GTDB): domain Bacteria; phylum Bacillota; class Clostridia; order Peptostreptococcales; family BM714; genus BM714. Next base: position 3,687 of record PKTO01000046.1, on the reverse strand, counting down.
GCAAAAACATGGGCCTTGGTCACCTCGCAAAGCTCTTCCGCGCCGAGCACGTTTGCATACTGAACTATATTCTCCATTGCTTTCTTCTTCAATTTGCCGTGCTTGCCTTCAAGCATTTCCTTTTCGTAATCTGTCAATCTCAACATTATCTTTATTCCCCTTTCTACATGAAGCCGTAATATGGCTTCTGAGCAACTGAACTGTGCACGAATTTAATCATTGTTATGAAATCGAATACAGGAAGATTGAGTTCCGCCTGAATCGCCGCCGCATAAGGGGGCATGTCGCTGCATTCTAAAAGGATAGCTCCTATATCCGGGTTTTCATTAACCATTTCTTTTGCCAAATCAATAAGCTCCTGCCTTAGTATTTCATTGTCGAAATGACCCCTTCTCTCCATGAGAGCCGAGAATTCCGGCAAATGTCCCGCAGATTTGGATACCACCATGCTTGTGTCATGAACGCCGCATGCAGCGAATAATTCGTCAGTCAGATTATGTCCGTCGGCACAAAGTATTCCTATCTTCTGGCTTTTCTTTAGTCCTGTCCTTATCCATGGAACTTGAACAAGGCTGGACAAATAGACCGGAATATCCATGGCTTCTGCCACACGCTCCTGGAAATGCCCGAAGTAGCCGCATGCTCCGCAAATTGCCCTGCAACCTTCGAGTTCCAATTGTTTCGCAGATTCGATCAGCGAAGGTAAGAGTGTATCGTCCCCGCTGTGCATCCTGTCCTGGTTGGCTCCCGGCACCCACATGTGCCTAACAGGAAAATCGTATGTATAGGCGTTTACCACATTCCCGGGCAAAAGCGGATAGTGAACGTCTAAAAGCATTATTCCAACCGTATATCCTGAAACCCATTGGTTTTTTGTAATGTGGATTCTCTTATTGTCATCGCCCTTGCTTCCTATATATCCGTAATTCCTGATTATCTTATTCTCGCTCATCAAAATGCCTCCTTACCGTTGTTATTATTTCCATGTTTATTAATTTATGGGAGAGAACCGTGTAACATTCCTGCTCTGCAACTGCGACTCTCCCCTATAACCGATTTTAATATTTACTCTTCGACTTCCGGACCCCAAGTGTCAGCCATAACGTATCCGGTCGGATACGGATCAGTCGGATCTATACCGAAGTGCTCTATAGCATAGATCCACGCTCGCCCCTTGAGTCTCGGTATTACCGCAGTCCTGCCGTCGGCCATTTTTGTAATCCCAACGATTTCATCCTTGAACCTTCCTCCAATGGTCGATTCGGTGTAGATGATTTCGCCTTCCTTGAGTTCACCTTTCGCATGCATGATTGCAAGTCTTGCCGAAGATCCTGTACCACAAGGAGATCGATCAACACGACCAGGGTATATGATTGTCGCATTCTGGTAGACATCGTCTTCCTCGGCATGCTTGTCAGTGAACATTACGTACTCTATATGATTGAATGCATCCACTTCCGGATGCTGAACTTCGATTTGCTCAATTGCAGCTTCTTTTATTATTTTTCCGAGCCTTACCATTTCCCTTGAATCCTTGGGTCTGATTTTTATTCCAACCTGATTGATATCGCATAGGACAAAATAGCATCCGCCAAAGCCAACATCAACTGTGATTTCCCCTAAGCCCTCAACGGTGATTTTCTTGTCGAGGTGCTCTGCGAAACTTGGGCACATGTCCGCCTGAACGTATTCAACTTTTCCGTCCTTGCAGTCAGCTGTTACGGAGATGAGTCCAGCCGCTGTATCCAGCGTCAAGCTTGTCTGAGGCTCAACCATGGGAAGCATTCCTGTTTCAAGAAGCGCAGTCGTGACACACATTGTATTTGAGCCGGAGAGTGCATGCGCTTGGTCCGGTTGCAGTACTATAAAACCCGCATCGGCTTCCTTGTTGACCGGCGGCAAAAGTAAATTTACAGACATTTGGGCGCTTCCACGAGGCTCGTACAATGTAAATCTTCGGACCCAATCGTCCTTGGTGTTGATATGGACCATTTTGTCCACCATCGTTTCCCCAGGCACGTCAAGGATTCCCCCTGTTATTACGCGTCCAACCTCACCTTCACAGTGAACGCCATAGAGTGTTAGCATTCTTTCCCACTTCATATTAAACCCTCCTAAAATGTATTATGTTTTTCTGTCATTTGGATGGCAGAATATTTCATGCGTTTTAAATTCCCCTACATCAATCCGAAATACTTCGGAAGGAAAAGCGAAAGCTGGGGAACATAAGTCGTAAGGATTAGCGTTGGAATCCACGCGAAAACTATCATAACCAGCGTTGGTCTTAGCATCTTGTTTATGGGGGTCTTTGTCACGCGTCCCCCAAGATAAAGCAGAGGCGCCGTCGGCGGTGTGATGTTGCCCATTCCGAGGTTTACTCCAAGAATCGCAGCGAATTGTATAGGGCTGATTCCCAGGCTCACTACAAGCGGCAAAAGCACCGGCGTGCAGAGAAGCGTTCCGCTCACGTCGTCCATGAGCATTCCTATTATAACCATGAATATGTTTATCAGAATCAGAAGAACCATCTTGCTCTCGGATATTCCAAGCATTACGTCAATCATCTTCTGGGGAAGGTTCTCAAGCACGTACAGTCGGCTTAGAATCATAACTATGAAGAACATTACCATTACGACACCTGTCGTTGTTGCAGACTCTATGAAGCAGTCCTTTAATGTTCTAAATGTCAATCCCTTGTATATGTACATTCCAACTGGAATGGCATATATTACTGCCACTGCCGCCGCTTCGGTAGGCGTCATTACTCCTGAATATATTCCTCCGAGTATTATTACAGGCATGAGTATGGCTGGTATCGCGTTCTTCACTCTTGTGCCTACCCCTATCTTTGAATGCTTGTTCAGCTCTATCGAATCTGCGTAGTGCTTCTCCATAGCCGGATTCGACTTGGCATAGAAGAAAGTGACTATGCTGAGAAGAGTTATTAATATTAATCCCGGCACTATTGTGGCAAGGAAACAGGCCAGAACTGATTGCCCCGAAGACCATGCGTAAAGTATCTGAATCGAGCTTGGAGGTATCAATAGTCCAAGCGGCGCGGCATTTACAAGCAACGCGGAAGCGAACCCGCTGTCGTATTTAGCTTCAATCAGTTTCGGGAACATTATCGCCCCTATGCACGATAGAGTTGCCGCCGCGCTTCCGGAGATGGCTCCGAACACTCCGCATGAAACCACCGCAACTATTCCCAGTCCGCCTTTTATTCTCCCAACAAATATTTCCACGAATTCCACGAGGGCTTTTCCTATCTTTCCTTTCTCGATTATGCCTCCTGCCATTATGAAAAGAGGTATGGCAAGCAAAACGAGTGTGTTCAGTTTGCTGAACCCGACAGGAACCAACGATTTCGGCATGTGCCCAAGCGTAACCATTATGAATGCGACAGCAGCTCCGAAACATGCAGGAACCGGGACTCCCAATAGGAGGGTTGCCATTAGTATTAGAATCGATATTATTATTTCCATTTATTTCTCATCCCCTTCCGACCCGGCAATTCTAAACTTGAAGAAAAACACCAGGCAGTGATATACCGTGTATAAGGACATCATAAAGAATCCAAGTGCAATCGAGGACTGCGTAACCACATACGGTATCTTAAGACCGGGAGTCTTGGGCATCCTTTGCATGTTCAAAAGCACCAGGTCGAACGACATCTTCGTGAATATT
>PKTO01000283.1 GCA_002869095.1 Clostridiales bacterium | reverse complement strand
TTCAGCAACGCATCGCTTATGGAGCTGACTTTTCCTTTCAATTTATATTTTTTATTCGTATTGTTTTTTCCATTGCCTTTTTCGAATGAAAAATCGCTTAGAGCTTCCTTTATCTCAATCTCCTTTTCTTAATCAGTCAAAAATGATCTCTTTTCCTCAATGCTTTTGAAGCTTAACAAAGGAGCTTTGCCGTCACAATTTTTCAATATGATTTGTTGTATCCTGTTCCGGTTCATTTCGTTGTCTATCAATAAATGAACAATCATTTCACTATTTGTTTCCGATTCGTTCTTCAACTCGATATTGGCAATGATTCCATTCAAATAAGGGAACTTGCTTTTGTAGTTGTCGGTGAAATCCCTAAAAGAATGGGATGGTTTATTATGATCTTTAATGAAAATAAATTCGATTTCATTCAAAAAACCCAACTTTTTTTTAAGATGGGTTTTCACTACTTCAGCCATTTCCGTTCCCAATGGTTCGTTTATATGGACATGAAGCTTCTTTTTATTTCTTGAATAATTTATTTTTTCAATATCCAGTGAATCTATTGCAAAAGATTTTTCCATGCTTTGAATGCTCCCTCATATTTTCTTTATCTCTGAAATCAGCAGATCCAATATGCTTTCAGGATTAGAATTGCCGACTATTTCCCCTTTTCGAAATAAAAACACCTTTCCTTTTGAAGCCGCTATTCCGATATCTGCTTCCTTGGCTTCTCCTGGTCCGTTTACTTCGCATCCCATAACGGCAATGGTTATGGGCTTGTCTTGCATATTTTCTTCAAAAATTCTTTCTTCTACAGAATTGACCAGTTTCTCCAAATCTATGGTTGTTCTTCCGCATGTTGGACAAGATATTATTTTATATCCGCAATTCCGTATCCCCAAAGTTCCGAGTATTTCTCTCGCAATCCTGATTTCGTTGACCGGATCTCCGGTTATGGAGACCCTGAGCGTATCGCCAATCCCGTCAATAAGAAGGCTTCCTATCCAGATTGATGATTTAACGCTTCCGTTGAAAAATGTTCCTGCTTCGGTGACACCTATGTGCAGAGGATAATCTGTTTCTTTTGAAAGTCTTCTGTAGGATTCTACGGTCGTCAATACGTCTGACGACTTTACCGAAACAACTATGTCTCCAAACCCGAAGCTTTCAAAAAGATAAATGTACTCCAAAGCGCTTTCCGTTATTGCTTCGGCTGTAGCGTGTTCGTGTTTCTTTCGTATTTTACCGCTCAAGGATCCCGAATTAACGCCGATGCGTATAGGCACGCTTCTTTCCATGCACGACAGTGCTATTCTTTCCAGGTTTTCTTTTCTTACAATGTTGCCCGGATTAATTCTAATTTTATCCGCACCGCTTTCAACGGCAGCCAACGCCAACTTGTGGTCGAAGTGAATATCGGCAATAACAGGCATATCGATATGCTTTTTAATTTCAACTATTGCTTCAGCAGACCTCATATCAGGTATCGCCAACCTTACTATTTCACAACCTGCTTTCTTCAACCGGTGTATTTGTGACAATGTTTCTGACACGTCCCATGTCTTTGTATTTGTCATTGACTGTATGCTTATAGGACTGTCTCCGCCTATAGGTATTCCGCCACAATATATTTTTTTTGTTTTTCGCCTTTTAATCATATTTTCACCTTCTAAAAGAGTTGCAATCGTCCCAGATCCTTTATTACCATGTATGCCATGAAGGCCATAAGAATTACGAAACCCGCAAAGTGCACAAAGCCCTCTTTTTTGGGATCTATCGGGCTGCCTTTCAGTATTTCAATCAATATAAAGACCAGTCTCCCCCCATCAAGAGCCGGCAATGGCAAAAGATTCACTATTCCTAGATTGATTGAAATTACAGCGGCAAGCGAAAGAACAGAAAGAAAGCTGTATTTTGAGGCTTCGTTTACCATGGATATTATTCCAATAGGGCCCACCACTTCTCCCTCAAGCTGATTTCCTTTCATCAAATCTCCAAGGAATGTGAATATGTTTGTGGAAACAAACCACAATCTGTCAAAAGCCATTCCAATTGAATATATGAAACTTCTTTCTATTAATGGGGCTATTCCGATTACACTTCTTCCTTCCTCGATAACCGGATTAATTTTAACCATAAATTCTTCATCGTTTCTTTCGACAATCAAACTCAATGTTCCAGTTGAATTTGAAACGATTTCCACTATGTCTCCCCACTCGTCGGTATATTCATCGTTTATCTTAATTATCCGGTCGCCTTCTTTTAAATTGCTTGTTTCTGCAGGAAGACCAGGCAATATTTCTTTTACTGTCGTAGTGGGCGAACCTATGAATATGAACAATAAAAAGAAAATAAGCAATGCCAACACAAAATTCATTAAAGGTCCGGCAAAAATAATCATAAATCTTTTGAATGGGGATTTCGAGCTGAAACTCTTTTTATGCTCGGATTCCTCATCCTCACCTTCCATTTTCACATAACCTCCAATCGGGAATATTCCGATTGAATAAGTTGTCTCTTTTCCTTTATGCTTTAAGATTTTTGGGCCCATTCCAAGCGAAAATTCATGTACAAGCACACCTGAAAGTTTGGCCGTAATGAAATGCCCGAATTCATGAAAAAATATTATGCTTCCAAAAACCAAAATAAAATATAAAAAAGTTGTCATGGAATCACCTGTTCCTCAATTTGTCCGTCATCAGTTTCCTTGTAATATGATCTGTTTCGATTATTGACTCATAATCCGGATTTTTGATGGATTTGTGTGTATCTAAAATATCTCTTATATTATTCTGTATGTCTGTAAATCCAATTGCTCCGCTTAAAAAAGCATCTACAAGGACTTCGTTTGCAGCGTTGAGGGCTACCGGGTATGTCCCGCCAATCCGCCCTGACTCATATGCGTACCCGAGACAAGGAAAAACTTCCATATCAGGCTCCTCGAAAGTGAGTGTGCCTATTTTGCTCAAATCGAGCGGCGAGAGTCCAAGAGGCCTCCTCTCTCCTTTAAAGAGCACATATCCGATGGGGAGTTTCATGTCAGGATTGCTCATTTGCGCAATCACACTCCCGTCTTCGAATTCAACCATTGAGTGAACAATGCTTTGACGATGTACCACGACTTTGATTTTATCAAAATCCACACCGAAAAGCCACTTCGCTTCCAATACTTCAAAACCTTTATTCATCATTGTCGCCGAGTCTATTGTGATTTTTTTACCCATTTTCCAATTGGGATGTGCAAGCGCATCGGCAATCGTCACTTTTTCCAGCTCATTACTCGACATTCCCCAGAATGGACCTCCGGATGCCGTCAGTATGAGGTTTTTCAAATATTCTTTCTTTTCTCCGTTCAGACATTGTAAAATTGCGTTGTGTTCACTGTCTACAGGCAAAATTTCCACATCCATTTTTGCCGCATCCGCCATTATCAGTTTTCCGGCTGTCACCAGTGTTTCCTTGTTTGCAAGAGCAACGTCCGCGCCCAATTCAATCGAACGGCGAGTCGGCGTCATGCCTGATATTCCTACCAATGCATTGACGACGATATCCAAATCTATGCTTCCCAAGGCTTCCAAAATGCCTTTATCTCCATATAACAGTTTTACTTTGATATTTTCTTTTGAAATATTTTCAAAAGCCGCACGGTCGCAAACAACTGCGTATTCAGGCTTGAATTCCATAATCTGTTTGGACAGCAATTTGATATTCCTGTTGCAGGTTAAGAGCCTTACCGAAAATTCTTCGCGATGTGCTGATACAATTTCCAAGGTTTGCCTTCCTATTGATCCCGTCGAACCCAACAAAGCAATATTCTTCATCGTATCACTCCCATTCCATTCAGGAATATATAGAAAACATAGACGAATGGAGCTGTGAACAATATGCTGTCAAACCGGTCTAGAATTCCGCCATGTCCTGGAATCAAATTCCCGAAATCTTTTGCTCCATTGCGTCTCTTTATGATAGACGCGTGTAAATCCCCCGTCTGTGAAACCATGCTGCCAATAACACCGAATATTATTGAAACCGATGAAATTTGCGGAATGAATACAGTTGCATATGCAAATGTACATAGTGCTGATCCCAAAATGCCTCCGATTAACCCTTCAACGGTCTTTTTGGGGCTTATTGCAGGCGCAAGTTTTTTTCTGCCTAAAAGAGAACCTGTAAAGTATGCAAAAGTATCGGTGGACCATGCAATAATAAAAATAAACCATACCAAATATCCATTTTCAAGTTGCGCAGTATAGTATACGAACCGAAAGAAGACTGTAATATAAATATATCCATAAATCATGTCGCGGCTTCTTTTTGTTTCGAAAGAGGGTTGAATTATTTCAATTGCCGCCACCCCCAAAATAACGACAAAAAGAAACGGCGCTTCAAATCCGATTTCAAAATCCGTATAATAAAAAACGCCATAAGAAATAAGTGTTGCAATCCATAGCCATACGCGATAATAATGCAGTTCTTTATTTGCCGGCTGATTTCCAACCGCTTTTTCAAATATTCGTACATATTCGTAAATAGCTATCATCGTAACAGTTATTATGGAAAGCAGAAGCAAATTGCCGCCCGTATAAACAATGAAAACGAATATGGGAATACCTATGACAGCAGAAAGAGTTCTCTTTATCATTTTTTCACCTTCCGGTCTTTCAAGTCCAATCCACCATATCTTCTGTTTCTCTCACCATATGAAGCTATTGCCTCATTCAAATGATCCTTGTTGAAATCCGGCCACAAAACATTTGAAAACCAAAATTCGCTGTAAGCCATTTGCCATAATAAAAAGTTGCTTATCCTCAATTCTCCGCTTGGTCGAATAATCAAATCCGGATCGGGCATTCCGCAAGTATACAAATGCGAGGAAACCGTCGATTCATCGATTTCTTCGGTCCTTCCTTCGTATTCAAGCGAAATTTTCTTTATTGCATGAACCAATTCCTGCCTTCCGCCATAGTTTATTGCAATCGCAACGTTGAGTCCGGTATTTTTGCAGGTTTTTGAAGTTGCGGATTTTATTTCATTTTGAGCTTTCTCCGGAAGCTTTGTCATGTCCCCTATGGTGACTATTTTTACATTGTTTCTGTGAAGAGACTCTATTTCCCTCTTCAAGTAGAATACAAGCAATTCCATCAAGGCGGACACTTCCTTTTGTGGCCTTTTCCAATTTTCGGTTGAAAATGCATATAGGGTCAAATATTTAATTCCTCTTTGGGAACAGTTTTCAATAACTTCTCTGATAGCTTCAACTCCGGCCTTATGTCCCGCCGTTCTGGGAAGCCCCCTCTGTTTCGCCCATCTTCCATTGCCATCCATAATAATTGCAATATGTTCAGGAATAACTTTATTTTCATTCATGATTTCACCCTCTTTAAAAAGGTAGAACCCTCCATGAATAATCTGGAGGGCTAAAAATAGCTGACTGTCAAAACGATGTCGTCCTTGTGAATTTCGGCAAAAACAATTCGACAGACATCGACGGTTCGATCTCCTTTATACTTGGGACTGACAAGTTCTTTTATGACGATATTTTTATGGATATTTTGGCTTTCAATCATTTCCCTTCCACAGTCAAGTTCCATCCCCAGTAATGAATTCAATTCAAACTCCATTATACTTCCATTATTTCATTTTCTTTGTTTTCTATCAATTGGTCTATTTGCTCGATGTATTCTTTTGTCATGTCTTCAACTGTAGCCTCGGCTTTTTTAAAATCATCTTCTGTCATTTCGCTGTTCTTTTGCATTTTTTTAAATTTCTCATTAGCGGAACGCCTTTCGTTCCTTATTGCTATTTTTGCATTTTCACCTGTTTTTTTGACTAATTTAGTAAGATCCCTTCTTCTTTCTTCTGTCAGCATGGGAACTGCCAATCTAATCAATTTACCGTCATTCGAGGGATTTATACCGATGTCCGACTGCATAATGGACTTCTCGATATCCTTTATCGAACCAGCATCGTATGGCTGTATTACCAGTAAACGCGGTTCCGGAGACGATACATTTGCAATTTGTTTGAGTGGCATTTTTGAACCGTAGTATTCAACGGTAATCCTGTCAAGCAAAGCAGGATTTGCCCTTCCAGCGCGTATTGCATTCAGTTCGTCTTTTAATACACTCTTGGTTTTTTTCATTTTTTCTTCGAGTTCGTCATGGATTTGCACTCTCATGTTAATCCTCCTTCACTGTTGTCCCTATATTTTCACCCATTACTACTTTATATATATTGTCCGGATCATCCAATCCGAAAACAATTATAGGTATGTGATTGTCCATACATAGCGATGTGGCTGTCGAATCCATTACTTTCAGGCTCTTGCTGAGGACTTCCTTATATGTGAGATGATCGAATTTCACCGCATCGGGATTTTCATGCGGATCAGAATCATAAACGGCGTCAACTTTCTTCGCCAAAAGAATTACTTCAGCTTCAATCTCTGCCGCCCTCAATGCCGCTGTTGTGTCTGTGGAGAAAAATGGATTTCCCGTTCCAGCCGAGAAAATAACTACTCTGTCTTTTTCCAAATGCCGTACCGCTTTTCGTTTAATATACGGTTCGGCTATTTGCCTCATCTCAATAGCTGTTTGGACTCTTGTCATTACTCCAATGCTTTCCAGGGCGTCTTGCAGAGCCAAGCCGTTTATTACTGTCGCCAACATTCCCATATAATCGGCTGTTGAGCGATCCATGCTTTTACCGGATCGTCCCCTCCAAAAATTTCCGCCTCCGACTACAAGAGCTATTTCAAGACCCATGTCTTTAAGTTTTTTTATTTGGCGTGCTATGTCCATCACCACGTTTTCATTAATTCCGAAACCGTTTTCACCGGCCAAAGCCTCTCCGCTTAATTTCAATATTATTCTTTTGTATTTTGGCTCCACAAAAATACCCCCGTTGAATGTTATATTATATATTTTCTACAAATGATAGATAATAACCTTTATTTTTCAAAAAAAGGAGAACACTTTTATGTGCTCTCCTCATTATTTATTTGTTCTTTATTTGATTGGCTACTTCCTCTGCAAAATTTTCTTGTCTTTTTTCAATACCCTCGCCAACTACGAATCTTGCAAATCTCCTGATGTTGAGGTTCTCACCGATTTTTGCGATTTTTGAATTAAGAAGAGTTTGTATATCCATGTCGGGATCTTTTATGAATGGCTGTTCCAAAAGACAAACTTCCTTGTAGTACTTGTTTATTCTTCCTTCAACCATTCTTTCAACTATTTTTTCGGGTTTCCCTTCATTCAGTGCCTGTTTTCTCAAAACATCTTTTTCTTTTTCAATCATTTCTGCAGATATCTCATCTCTTGATATGAAGAGAGGATTTGATGCTGCTATCTGCATCGCCACGTCTTTGGCGAAATTCTGAAACTCTTCATTTTTTGACACGAAATCAGTTTCAGAGTTGATCTCAACTAAAACTCCAATTCTGCCGCCGTGTATATAAGAAGTCACTAATCCTTCAGCAGCGATTCTGCCGGCTTTTTTTGCCGCTTTAGCCAATCCTTTTTCTCTTAGCAACTCAATAGCCTTTTCAATGTTTCCTTCAGCTTCAACAAGCGCTTTTTTGCAATCCATCATTCCTGCGCCCGATGTCTCTCTAACTTCTTTAACCATTGCAGCTGTTACAGCAGCCATATTAAACATCTCCTTCTTATCTGTTTTAAATATTATATTTATTATTCAGCAGTTTCTTCTCCTGCGATTTCCTCCACAGCATCTTCTTTGGCAACGCTATTTTCTTCAGCAACTGCTTCTTCAGTAGCTGCAACGATCATATCAAGGCTGCTTTCCTCGACCTGCTCAAAAGTCGGATTAATGATAAACTCACCATTAATCAAACCGATTCTGATGGCA
>PKTO01000134.1 GCA_002869095.1 Clostridiales bacterium | reverse complement strand
GCCTTTGACCCATTTCCCATGTCGCCAAGAAGCATATAACGCCTGAGCTGGCTTTTGACCCTTGCAACGAGTTCATCCGGGTTGAACGGTTTTGTCACATAGTCGTCCGCACCCATGGAAAGCCCAAGTATCTTGTCGCTGTCCTCTGATTTAGCCGAAAGTATTATTATTGGAATGTTTCTGCTTTCCCTGATCTTTAGAGTGGCGGAAAGTCCGTCGAGCCTCGGCATCATCACATCCATGAGAATCAATTGGATGCCGCCTGAAACGAGAGCCTCCAGAGCCTCTTTGCCGTCATAGGCCTTTTGCACTTGAAAACCTTCACACTCAAGAAGCTTTTCTATCGCGCCCGCTATTTCCCTGTCGTCATCCACCACAAGAATTCCGGCATTGTCCATTTTGCGTACCTCCTTTCCCTTTAAGCCATATATACACAGTAGCGCATGAATCTTAAGAAGACCCCGATTATTTTCTTACGAATTTCTTAAAATCAGTCAAGATCCTGAATGCTCATCTTTTCTATTTCTCTTTCACCCTTTTCTTTCACTCTCGCTCTACATGCCAAGTATATTAAAAGATTGATGCCCATTGGAATTAATATGTATACTATAATCGTTAAAATCAAGATTATTCCACTATTGGCAAGAGGGTTACCCAAAACTAAAGCCAATACTGAAAGCGCATATAAGGTTGGCAGAATTAGTCCAAGCCATTTATTTTTTTGCAAAGATAGCAATACTTGCAATGCAATAAGACACAATATTGCCAACGCTGCGAATGTAACTTTTGTCACTTGCAACTCCCCTTTCCAATTCACCGAATTAATCGAGGTCCTGAATATTCATCTTGTTCAGCTCGTCCTTGTCTTTTTCCCTGACCTTCTCCCTGCATGCTTTGTATATTACATAATTTATTACAGCAGGAATTGACATCATGATAAATGCCATTATTACCGGCAAAATATTCCCCGTGTACATCATTTGCCCAAACGAAGCAAAGAAAGCAAACAGCAGATTGAGTAGCGGCAAAATCAGTCCCAGCCATTTGTTCTTCCGGAGGGAAAGGAAAACCTGCAAAACTGCCAGTCCCCCCAAAATAAATACGAAAACAAATATATTTCTCATGTCACTCACCATCCTCTCTCATTTTTCTGTACTCTGAAATTAAAATTTTCGCAGTGTCAAAATCCATTTTTTCGTTAACAGCCATCCTCTTTATCAGTGATACATATGGTTCCGCAGAATTGCTCTCGCTGAGCTTTATCTTTTGAATAAGTCTATCCAATCTCAATCGAACGGTCGGATATGTTACTTGGTAGATCTTTGCGATTTCCTTTAATGAACCCGATGCCAGCAAAAATTTTTTAATGAAAACAGCATCCTCATCGTCAAGATTGCTCATCCATTCGGGCAATACTTCCAATGCCATAAGGCCACCCCCTAAAATATATCGACTTTATTTCAATATAATTTTTCACTATGTTAAAGTTATCATTTAATATAATGAAAGTCAACCATAAATTTTGGTTGACTTTCACTTGAATAATTTCAAGGCTTATCAAATTGATTTCTATCAACATTCAAATTGTCTCCTAAGTGCTTTTCGACTCGTTCATATTTGTTCTGCCGTCTCGACTGCTTCATGCAGCTTGATCAGAAAAAGATTTATAACGGGTTTTGGAGCTTCGAATCAAGGCATCTGTTGCTTTACGATTCCAAGAGTTGATTACAACTCTGATTTCTTCAGCAATCCATATGTTAGAAACGATGACATGAACAATATTGCCATAAACATTGCAACCATTATCCATTGTCCTTTTTCTCCATAGTAGCCTGCAGAATTAACTACAGAATATATTACAAGTCCATTAGACAGGACAAATAAAGATACTCCATTTTTTGAATCCTTGATTAAGGCCACTCCACTTATCAATAACAGTATCCCCATAATTGTTTCTGCCGCCATATGAAAAGCAATGCTTATCAGGGCTGTTTTGAGCTCAGGTACATTGCCGGTACTTAACAACATGCTCCACAAACCCATTATTGATACTCCAAGCAATATTGAATATACTCCCGCTATCTTTTTCATTGCACCCTCCATTCGGCATAATACCAGTTTATTGTTTGATTACTGGTTTTTCAAACCGCCTGCATGCACATTTTTATTTACACTGCCAATTTTACGGCGGCACTTCCAAATCAATTTCCGCCTTTCATGAATCCGATCAAATCTTCAAGCAGCGGTTCGTATACTTCTCCTTTGGAATAGTACTCCTGAGGCGTCGGTTTGTCCTCCCCATATACAAGCAAATGATTCAAGCCCGGATACAGCTTGAAAGTGAAGTTCTTCCTGCCGTTCAGCGCTTTGAAGATTGCGTCGTATTCTTTTACCGGCACCTGATAGTCCCTGTCCCCCTGGAAGACATATGCCGGTTTTTCGATGTTGCCAGCAAGCTCTATAGGGTCGTATTGCGACAGATCCTCCCAGTAAGCCTTATATGCTCCGAATACAATCTCATTTTCATTTATGGCATCGGGGTTCAGCATCTTGTCCACCACAGCCTCCGTATCTTCGAGCAGTTTTTTCTCCTCATCAGTTACAATGCCATCCAGCTTGTTCAAATAGTCAATTTGGTATGGAACTATCTCAGCAAGACTTGAGTAAATCCCAGAAGCCATTATGTAGCCGTCGGCCTCAGGGGTGACTTCCGCTATTCTGGGCATGAGGTAGCCTCCCAGGCTATGGCCAAGCACAAAAATTCTATCTTTTTCCACATAGTCGAGTCCATGTACGAATTTAACCGCCTCCGCCGCATCTTCTATTGTCTCGTCATATACCGTGAAATCCTTAAGCTCCGCAATTTTTTCCCCATATGTGAAGGTTCTTTTGTCGTATCTTAAAACTGCAATGCCCTTTTGCGCAAGCTTATATGCGATATCCTTGAAGGGCTCGTTAAGCCCAACCGTCTCATTCATGTTGTTGGGTCCTGATCCATGCACAAGCACAAGCGCCGGATAAACGCCATCAGCTTCGGGAAGCGTTATTTTGCCAGTAAGTTTCCACTCTTGCAATCCGAATTCAACATCCATTTCCCTTGTGCCTTCAGGCAGAACTTTCTCACCGAAAGTATATAGGCTGAAATTGAGTCCCGCTATGTCTCTGTTTTCGTCGAAAGAAACATTCATGTTGTAGTTCTGCTTTTCGAAAAGAACACCCATTGTGACAATGCTGTATATGCCTTTTTGCGAAGAATCGTTTCCATTAAACTCTATGAATTGACCTGCTGTTTCTTTTAATTCTTCAAATATGTTTCTATATTCATCCGGATTCACCATCTCCGTCATTTGGTCATTATGGTCATAATTATTGTAAGCGTCTTCATATCTTTCTTCTAAAAGGTCTCTCAGGTATCCTTTCGCAATTTCATTCAACTCTTCGTCCCCTAAACGTTCTGAAGATTCTCGGTCAAAAGTGAATTCGGAAAAATTAATTCCCGCAATATCCCCTTTTGAATCGAAAACCACATTTGCATTCAGCTCCCCTTTTTCAAAAATCACTCCGGAAGTGAAGATAGTGTATTCTCCTTCGGTTTTTGTTTGCGTACCCCTGAAAGCTTTGAAGTCGCCCTGCTGACTATACAACCCATCGAATATTTCCTCATAGGCATTTGCATCCACTGCATTCTCCATTGCTTCATCATGGGGATATTCATTATACGCATCCTCGTAGTTTCCGCTGAACAAGTCGCTCAGGTATGCCGCACCGGTTGCTTTCGCATATTTTTCGTCCGCAATGAATTCTTCTTCCGGTTCTTTGGATTTCTTGCACGAAACTGTAAAAACCATGAAGATACAAAGCAGAAGCAATATCGCTCTCTTCATTGACATTTCCTCCCTGTTCGGTAATGTTTGTATAAACCTATTTGTGTTTATACCCTTGTGTTTTGCATAATCAACCGACTATGCAACAGAAAAGCCCGGAAAACAAAAGTTTTCCGGGCGCATCGAACCTTAACTGTTTAAAAATATATTTTTCGTTATTGTTGATTCAGAAAATCCATTGCAAACTTTGCATGAAGTCCTGCAGCAATTTGCAATGCATCTTCGTCGATATTGAATTTGGAATGGTGATGGGGATGAAAATCATGTTTCTTTTCGTTCCTGGTTCCTACAAGGGCGAAAACAGATCTTGTACGTCTGGAATAAAGCGAGAAGTCCTCTCCCGCCATGGTTTTTTCGAACAATATGTTGGCCCCTTCTCCCATCAATGATTTTACTGAATTCCGAGCTATGCGCGAAAGCTCCGTATCATTTATGACCGGATCCGCAATCTGTCTGTATTCAACATCAGCCTCAGCCCGATATGACGCCGCAGTGCTTTCAGCTATTCGTCTGATTTGCCCTTCCAGGCTGTCGTTGACCTCCTTGCTGAAGCATCTGGTCGTACCTTCAAGATAAGCATCTCCGGGTATGACGTTGAAGCTTTCCCCGCATTTGAATATGCCAACACTGACCACCGCAGCCTCCAGAGGATTCGTCTCCCTGCTTGTTATTGACTGCAGATTGAGAAGTATGGACGCCCCTGCCAGTCCCGCATCCACACCTTGGTGCGGCATTGAGCCGTGGCCTCCTTTTCCTTTCACATTGATCTTGAACAATCCCGCCGATGCCATTCTTGGACCGGCTTCAACCGATACTTTTCCGACTTCGATTTCATTCCACAAGTGAATTACGAAAATGGCGTCGACATCATCTACAGCACCACCCTCAAGCATCCTGTCTCCAACCTTTGCGCCTTCTTCACCAGGTTGGAACACCAGCTTTACCCTTCCTTTGAATTCACTTCTTTTGTCACTAAGAATTCTTGCCGCAGCCAAGAGCGCGGCCATATGGCCGTCATGCCCGCACGCATGCATGACTCCGTCATTCTTCTACTTGTAATCCACATCGTTTTCTTCCTGAACTTCCAATGCATCCATGTCAGCCCTGAGTGCCACGGTCTTGCCATAGCCGTTTCCATTAATATATCCTACTATTCCTGTGCCGGCAATTGCTTCATATTCTATTCCCATTGCGCGCAATTCTTCCATTACCCGCTTTTGCGTCCTGAATTCCTCCATACCTATTTCCGGATTCATGTGGAATTCCCTTCTCAATCCAATTGCATAATCCTTGTATTTTCCAGCCAATTCTTTTACAGACATAAAACTCCTCCATATGTTGGAATTCAGGCAAGCCTAAAGACGCTTCAGCGCCCTATTTTCTCCACTCGATTATTTCGTCCAAATCCACTTTGGCTCCGCCGCATACTATTACAACGATATTTTTGAATCTTTTGATCACTTCGGGATTGTCATAGACAACTGAAATTGATGCTCCGCAAGCAGGCTCGACCAGGGTTCTATACTCGTCCGCAAACCTTGCGCATGCTTTTGTAGCTGCTTCGTCTGTAACAAGATGGGGAATCACATTGTATTTCTTCGAATATTCAAGAGCCTTTGGTGAAACAGTTTTTGCTCCAAGGCTGGTTGCGACAGTATCAATTTTATCGAGTTTAATCAATTTATCGGCTTTTACAGCCCCGTAAAGGGACGCCGCCCCTTCTGTCTCGACAGCCAATATGCTTGTGTCTGTCCAATTGTTCCTTTTGAGTCCCTCGACTATTCCGCATAAAAGACCGCCTCCCCCAACCGAAAGAATAATGAGGTCCGGCTGAACGTCGCAATCCTCTTTTAGCTCGTCAACTATTGTTGAATGCCCTTCCCAGAGTTTTGGATGCTCAAAAGGAGGAATGTAGGCAGTAGTGTCATCCCTGGTCAATTCGAGCGCATAATCGTTGGCTTCATCCCATGCTTCACCGAAAACAATGGTTTCAGCACCTTCCAGTTCAAGCTTTTTGATGACAGAGCTTGGCGTGGTAACCGGCAAAACCACCGTGGTTTTCACTCCAAGCTTCCTACCCGCATAAGCTGCCGACAGTCCCGCATTTCCGCCTGAAGAAGAAACCAAATGAGTTGCTCCTGCTTCAACTTCGTATCTGCAAAGGAACTCCATACCCCTAAGTTTAAATGATCCGCTCGGCTGGTATGCCTCCATCTTCAGCTTTATTGATCTACCTACTTTATTCTGATTCAGCATGTCGATTAATGGTGTCTTCAAATACATTTTTTCCTCCTTTTTAAAAATATGTATTGTTATGAATGCTTAAAATGGTTATCATATACATGTAGCATAATTTCATTATATCGAATATTTGTTACTTATATCGAATTATATATCTTCGCAAAGCATTTTTCAAGATGTCAAAATAAATTATAAGGATTGATTGCATGAAAAATATAAACACCAAGGTTGGAGAAAATCTTAAAAAAATAAGAAAGGCCCGAAACCTGACCATGGACACTTTGTCGAATGAGTCCGGAGTCAGCAAAAGCATGATAAGTGAAATTGAAAGGGGAATAAGAAACCCTTCTGTGACGACACTTTGGAAAATCGCAAATGTGCTTAAAACCCCATTGAACTATTTTTTAAAGGACGACGCCAAGTCATCTCCTACGATTTACAGAATGGGAGACCACTCCAGCATTGATGGCAACGGATACTCTTTTCATCCTTTGATGAATTTTGATGAAAATAAAAGGTTTGAAATCTACTTCAATGAATACAAACCTTTTTGTTCCACAGAAACTTCCTTTCATTACGAAGGCGTAGAAGAATTTGTTCTCGTTTCTTCTGGAAAACTGGATGTTTTTCTAGGCAATGAAACTTTCAAGGTAGAAGAAGGCCAAGTGATCCAATTCGCGGCAGACAAACCCCACCACTACGAAAATACAGGAAATGCATCATGCAAGGCATTCATATTGATGTTCTATCCAAAATAAAATCAGTTTTCATGAATTCATTCCAGTAATAAAACAGGCACATCCATCTTGATAGGATTTGCCTGTTTTATTTTATTCATGTTATTTTGCAACTCATTTTTTGAAAAAAGTCGCATTCTCCTTTAGAAGTTTTTCTTCCCATATCATTTGAAGCAGTGTCAGCTCTTCTGAATAGTCGGTCTTGGATTCATCCTTGTCGTATTCGAGTTCCTCAAGTACTTCAAATATGAAATTTTCCTCTCCAATTTCTTTCCATTCCTTTTGGAGACCCCTGTTTGGGTGACTTCCTCCCCAAAGCCTTGCCTTGGCTCCGTTCATTGTTCCCTTCAAGTCGTCGGTCGCCTTAATATAATATTTATCGCTTGATTTCGACCTTATAGCGAAAATGCCCATTTGCTTTTTCATCAATTTGTACTGCCTTTTCAGCTCTTTCCTTCTATCCATTTTCACTCTTCTCCGTTCTCATTAAGCCAATATTTTGAACCGTCATTTGTTCTGTTGATAAATCCATAATCCACCAACGATCTCCTCAAAATGAAATAGTCGTTAAAACTATGCCACTCTTCAATGATTTCATTCACTTCTTTTTCTTTATAAGTTTCGCCCTTTTTGAATTTGTCTGCAAGATATCCAAGAACCGGAACTTTTGTCCTGTTTGGAACCGGCAACTGTTTTATCTTTCCATTGGAATCCAAAAATTGTTTTATTGAATCTTTTCTCTTGGACATTTTCAGTATCCCATCTCCCTGAGTATTCCACTCAATGTCTTCATTCTCTCCGCAAGTATTTCATCGTCCTCGCTCAATGCCTGCCTGAAAAGTTGTATATCCTCGTCTATTTTTTCATTATCGGTGCATATGGATACGGTCATCGCATCTCCCTGAAGCCCCACCCTGTCAATCACCGGATTATTTTCGTCATACAATTTATCATAGCGGTACGCTTCTCTGAAATGCAGCTTGCTTCTGCATATCAGTATGGCCAAATCGAGAGCCCTGTGTAGAGGCATTTC
>PKTO01000352.1 GCA_002869095.1 Clostridiales bacterium | reverse complement strand
CTTGCGGTGTCGTTGTCCACTATTACGATTATTTCGTCCGCTCCCCCGTCCATCACTTTTATCGTTTCTATAACCGGCTTTGGACAGTCCAGCCCTCTCGCGTCTACTTTTTTCATTTTTCATACCCCTCTCTTTGAATTTATGGCACAATTATTTGAATGGAACCGGGAACTATGCAAATTTCTACCGGACATTCTCCAACTATGTCTCCGTCGGCGTTCAAAAGAACCCTGTCCTTTGACTCGACTTTTATCTTCTTTGCCCTGCAGGTCGCAACTTCCATGCATCCAATATGCCTACCGCTGAAAACCTTTGGGAAAAGTCTAAGAAATCTTGCCTTGGGAAGAGCCTTGACTATGCACACCTGAAAATCGCCGCTTTCGAGCGACGCCCCCGGAGTTATCTTCATGCCTCCGCCATAGTACTGGCCATTGCCGAAAGCGACAAGCATTACCTCCCCTTCGAATACAGATTCATCTGCCTCCATGCGAATCTGCACCGGTCGGTAGGTCATGAGCATTTTTATGGTTGCCGCCACATAGGCAAAGGTTCCAGGCAAATACTTTTTTATTTTTTGTGTTTCCTGCGTGATGAGAGCGTCTATTCCAAAGCTGAAAACATTTATGAAATACCTGTCGTTGGCTTTTCCCAAATCCACCCGTTTCTTTTTCCCTCTGTGGATTACTCGCAATTGTTCTTCTATTTTTTCCGGAAAATCCAGAGCCCTCGAAAAATCGTTTCCTGTTCCGCATGGAATGATTCCGACAGAAACATCTTGCCCGGACACTCCGTTTATAACCTCAAGGAGGGTCCCGTCCCCACCGACAGAAATTATGTTGTCGAAGCCCCTTTTGCAGGCTTCTCTGGCGAGTATCTCCCCATGCCCCGGAAATTTTGTCTCCCCTATTTCATATTTGATCCCCAGGGTTCTTTCATAATTTTCAATCGTTTTTTTTAATTGCCTTACGCGGCCCCTTCCCGCAACGGGATTCAGCACAAAAAAATATCTGTCCATAAAAATCTCCCCGAAAGAATCTCTTTTTCATTATATAGTATGTGTTCCTTTTTTTCTAATATATACTATATTCTCATTTAATCAATAGAAAACACCTCCAGGCAAATCAGCTAACATGAACAAATTAGACTGTCTGCTTTGAAGGTGTCGTAATTTCTGCGATTCTATAGTATCGCCCGCTAAGACAGCCGTTGAATCGCTTAACGGGTTCAGACCTTCCCAAAACTCATCATGTTCTAAGAATCAGATAGCTCAATACTACTATCAGTATGATTGCAAATATGAACAGTGCGTATATTATGCTGTTCATATGCAATTGAGTACGGGAAAAAATTTGTCCCACGCTTTCTATCTCTGTAGCATAGTTCTCTTTCACCTTGGCGGCGGTTGTCCTCTCTCCCATTCCGGCAACAATGTCCTTGATTTCTATTCCGCTCTTTTCCATATAAGCACCGGCATTGTCTGGAGCCGCCTTATTCCGTTCTTTTCTTTTGAACCTACCCATGTCGATTTTCAGGTCACCGATCTTTGCGATCAGGGCTCCTATTTGAGTAAAGAAATTCACCAATCCGTGATCGACATGTTTAAAAAGATTGTATCCGATCCAATAGAAACTCTTTGCCAACGGCTTGTAGAAATAATTCTCCAGATCAGGCCAATTCAGCGTAGGATTCCTGTAGATGTTTCCTTCTTCCGTCTTTACGATAAGCCCTTTTCTGACGACAATGTAATAGATAACCGCCCCAAGCATGAATATTATTCCCGTATTGTATAAGACTTCGGGCGTATAGAGATTATGCGGGACATGTCCCCCGCCCCCAAGGAAGCCTTCTGTTTTTTCCATTATTGAAAACATATATCCGGGTCTGATTCCTGCATGTATTGCTATTGCGGAAAGAACAACAAGCGGAAAAAGCGCCCTTTTTTGTATTTCGTTCTTGAACTGTCCCCAGTACTTGTCGCTTTCTTCCATGAAGACCGCAATGAAAATTTTGGAAAGGTACACGACTGTAAAGCTGCTGCTTACGATGAATATGATTTCCGCAAAGCTCATCACCGGCCCTTGGTACATGTGCCTTGCCTCAACCAATGCTTCGTGAAGGATGTTCTTGCTGATGAATCCGCTTGTGCCGGGGACGCCTGCAACGGACAATACACCCACAAGAAAAACCATCTTCAGCTTTTGAGAGTGCTTTCCGAACCCCTGTATGTGGTTTAGCGAGAGTTCATGCAAAATCATATATATGATTCCGGCCACAAGGAAAAGCAAAACCTTGAAGACCGCGTGGTTGACTATGTGGAAAAGCGTTCCGTGGATTGCAATGTTGTTATGGTCGCCAAGCATGCCTATTAGCCCGACTCCCATCAGAATGTATCCCAATTGGCTCATTGAGCTGTAAGCCAGTATCCTTTTGATGTTTCTCTGGAAAATAGCCAAAAACCCTCCCCAAAACATGTTCGCGAGCCCCAATGCGAATATTATTCTTGAAATTTCAAAATCCTTGTTGAAAATGACAATCGAAGTAATCATTATACCGAATATGCCGGTTTTTGCCAGTATGCCGGATAGGACAGCAGTTGCCGGAGTAGGAGCTGCCGAATACGATTTGGGCAGCCACACGTGAAGCGGCATCATACACGCCTTCACGCCGAAACCAATTATTATGAGCACGGCTATGATGTATTTTATAGGTCCCATGTAGGCTACGGCATCAGGGAGTTCGGATATCAGCAATGTTCCCGTGTAGTCGTATAGAAGGAAAAGCCCCATCAGGAGTATCATCCCTCCCGCTATTGCCATTGTCAAATAAGTTTTGCCGGCGTCCCGTGTATACTCGTCCTCATCGTGAATTATCAGAAAATACGATGTGAACGACATGACTTCGAAAAATGTGAATAGGTTAAGCATATGGTCAGACAGAAAAATCCCCATTGTGCTGGCATAGGTCAGAATGAAAAAAGCGTAGTACCTGTTTCTTTTTTTGTATTTGATCAGGTATTGCGTCGAATATATGCTCGTCAGAAACCAAACAAGCGATGTTATGAATACAAATATATACCTGAAAGCGTCAAGCTTAAAAAACAGCCCGGTCCCCATTATGTCGGGTATTTCCATCTCTACGCCGTTCCCGCCTATGTGCGGATACAGCAAAACAACCAAAAGGAAGACAGCCCCGGTCATTATTGCGTTCAATATGTCCCGAAGTCTTTCGTCCCGTCGTCCAATTACGTATCCCGCTGCGGCCCCAATAAATGGAATCAACACGGTAGAGATAAGCATAATATTCTCCATCGTTTAAATCCTCCAATTCTTATCCAATCAAGCTTCTTGAAATGCCCTGAATGAAATGCAATATGAAATTCGGGAAAAGCCCGAAGGCTACCGTTATTCCCGTAAGAACCACGACCGGTATCAGCATCATGAGAGGCGGTTCACTGTTTTCAAGCTCCTTGCCCATTTCCCCCGGGAAAAAAGCCGTTATGACTATCGGCATGAGATATGCCGCGGTCAATATGGCGCTAACAAGAAGTATAACCACAAATATTGCTCTGTTTTCCTGCAATCCGCCCATTGCCAGAAACCACTTGCTTACAAATCCATTCGTCGGCGGAATTCCTATAAGTGATATGGATGCTATTGAAAAACAGCCCATTGTGATTGGCATTTTCTTTCCTATGCCTCTTATTTCGCCTATCGTCTTATAACCGGTTCTAAGCATTATGATTCCCACACAGAAGAACAACGTTATCTTTATCACTGCGTGATTTATCAAATGAAGCAATGCTCCTGTTAGCCCGTCCTCGTTCAAAAGCAAAATCCCAAGCATTATATATCCAAGTTGGCTTATTGTTGAATATGCCAATCGTTTCTTCAGGTTTTCCTGGTGCAAAGCAACAAAAGACCCCATCAGTATGGTCAATGCGACCAAAATGCTAAGGTAGCCTCTTACATGCATCGCATTTACCGCTTCCGCTCCAAACAGATAGAAGGTTATCCTTATCAATGCGAAAATTCCCGATTTTACCACAGCCACGGCATGCAGCAAAGAGCTTACCGGTGTCGGCGCCACCATTGCGGCAGGAAGCCAAGAGTGGAAGGGCACCATCGCCGCTTTGACAGAAAAACCCAGGAAGAGAATGACATAGGCGGCAGTCACCCTGTTGTTTATGGCAACCCCTTCCAAAATGCCTCCTGGAACAAAGTCAAGCGTACCCGTTACACTAAATAGAAGAATCATTCCCAAAAGAACCAGCGTTGCTCCGCTGAAGGAATAGATAAGATATTTCTTGCCGCTTGCGAGAGCCTCCTTTGTTCCTGTATGAATAACAAGCGGGAATGTCGACAAAGTAAGAAATTCATAGAAAATATAGAATGTAAAAATGTTTCCAGCCAAGGAAATACCCACAATCACTCCGTATGTGACCAAAAAATATGTGAAGAATTTCTGTTCTTTTCCTTCATGATGCATATAGTCGAACGAATATGCAGTTGTGAAAATCCATAAAATCGAGGTCATGGTGATAAAAAGCTTGCTCATTCCGTCAACCTTGAAATATATCTCCATGAAATCGTTTATTTTGAATATATGCATTTCGGGATTCGCAACAAAAATAACCATCATGGCAAATATGAAATTAAGGAAAACGCCTCCCAGAAGATATGCTCTCTTATACGATTCGTTTTTAAATTCTACAAAATGCATTCCCACCGCCAAAGCCATCGGAAATGCAATCGGGACCAATGCAAGGAAATTCATCAGGGTCCCTCCCTTCATTTTCTAGTTTAATGCGGGAATGCCCGCTTCTATCAGACTCAAAAGCCCTCCGCCCGACACTCCAAAATATATGACTCCAAGAACAAGAACGATTATGGGAAGAAGTTCCTTTAGTGGACGTTCCGTGTTCCTGTATACCTTGCCTTCCAAACTTTCTTCTCCAAAATATCCGTTTATTATGACGGGGAAGTAATAAAGTGCGTTCAGCAGGCTGCTTATGAGCACTACTGCAAGCAATTCCACCCTATGGGCCTCAATCACCGCAACCGCAAAATTCCATTTGCTGTTGAATCCGGACAGCAAGGGGATTCCCACAAGAGACATTCCCCCTATGGTGAATATTGCCATTGTGAACGGCATTTCCTTTCCTATTCCCTTCAAGTCGGAAATGTTTTTCTTTCCTGTCTTCTCCAGTATGCTTCCTGCCGAAAGAAAAAGCGCCGATTTTGTGAACGCATGGTTGAATATCTGAAATATTGCCGCGGCAAGCCCCATGGTTGTTCCAAGCCCTATTCCGAAAAAAACGTAACCCATTTGGGCAACACTTGAATATGCAACCATTCTTTTGAGGTTCTTCTGCAGAATTGCCAGTACCGATCCTGCTATCATTCCGACCGCTCCCAATAGAAGCACTATGTTGAGAACGGGCAAATCGCCTACAATGGACATTCCGAATACCCTGTGTATTATTTTAATGTAAAGTATCACATATGCCTTAAGGACCAATGCGGACAAGAGCGCGCTTGAAGATGCAGGGGCGTAAGTGTGTGCGTCCGGAAGCCAGGTGTGCAATGGAAACATCGCGCTCTTGACTCCAAGCCCGACAGTGAACAGGCCTATGGCTATCAGCATGTTTCTGCTGTGCTCGGGATAAATTGACACAAGCGCTTCATGAATATGCGCCATATTCAAATGGCCGGTCAGCGAATACACCAGTGCGATTCCCATGAGTACCAGCCCCGAGCCCAGGGAGCTCAGTATGAGGTACTTGAGGGCAGCCTTTATGTTTTCCTTCTTGTCCTTTACGACAACTATGCCGCATGAGGCAATGGAGCTGATTTCTATGAATACAAAACAATTGAAGAGGTCGTCTGAAAATACTATCCCCAGCAGTGAACCCACAAGCAGATTGACCAGGGTATAAAAAAGAGGCACTTTCTTTTTGGAAAGGTCGTGGTCTATGCTGTATATGGAAAACCACAAGACCGCCATGGAAACTGTCATGAACAAGACTCCCATTAGCCCCTCGATTATTCCTATGTGAAACTCTATTCCCCAGGGTGCGTCGAAATGGCCTACGCGAAAGTAGTATGCCCCGTTCGCCTTTACTCCGATGAGCGTAAGTATTGACAGCACCAGGGAAATTCCCGCTGCCGAAATGCCTATTATCCTGGCCATCTTGATGCTCTTGAAAAGAGGTATTGCAAAGGCTGAGATAAACAAAACCAAAATTATGATAAGTGGATAACTGTTGTACATTGGCAATTTACTCCCCTCCCATTTTTATGATTTCATTGAGGTCGACCGTGCCGTATTTTTCATAGACGCGTATTGTCAACGCCAAAGCGAATGCGGTTATGCTTACTGCGACAACTATGCCTGTAAGCATAAGCGCTGTTGGGACAGGATTAATATATCCTGTCGCCGATTTTACGGATCTTATTATTGGCGCTTCGCTTCCTGATATGTATCCCTTTGCGATAAAAAACAGAAAAACGGCCGTGTCCATAATATTCATTCCGATTATTTTTTTAATCAGGTTGCCATGGGCGAGGAGTGTTACAAAACCCACCCCGAACAAAATTATGGCTCCCGTCTCATAGTAATTTGTGATCAAGTGTCCCATATCAGATGGTCCCTTCGTAAAATAGTTTAAAAAACACATAGACAGTTATTGATACGATTATTCCAACAGCTATGTTGAGGGGCAGAATGAAACCTCCGCTCAGCAGTTTCCCCGGTGTGCCCAGAGGAATGTCCCACACTTCCCAGTGCATGCCTCCAGTAAGAAAGCTGTAGCCCTTCAGGGCTCCGTAGATCAAAAGCGATGCGCACATCCATTTCATGACCCTTTCGTAGGTAAGCCTCGAAATGAGGTTGTCCCATCCGAAAATCAGCCGGTGAAGGATCATGCTCGCTCCTAGAATCGTCCCTCCCGCGAATCCTCCACCCGGAGACAAGTGTCCGTTAAATATGACATATACTGCAAACACCTGAATGAATGGGATTATCAGTTTGCCGACTTCTGTAAGAATGTCGCTTCTTTCAGCTTCTCTTTGGATATTATTCATCTTCATCCCTCCTGAGAACCGCAATTACAGTTATCAGCGCAGTAAAGAGCACCGTGGCTTCCCCGAACGTGTCGAAAGCGCGATAGTCGAGGATTATTCCGGCCACTACATTGACGGCTCCTGTCTCCTCGACGCCTTTTTCAAGGTATCTGTATGAAACTTCGTTGTTTGAAGGGTTTTCAGCTTTTCCAAAAGTAGGAAGGTACTCCACTCCAAACAGCAGAATTACAATCAAAGCAAGGGCAAGGACTACAGAAAACGCTTTTCTCATTTGCCTCCACCTCCGACTCTCCTGAGTGTGAATACGAACAGCAATGTTGTTATTCCGGCACCGACTGCAGCCTCGGTTATGGCAAGGTCGGGCGCATTAAGCTGTTGCCAGAGCACCGCCATGGTAAGGCTGTACACCATAAACACTATGATGGCCCCCAAAAGGTTTCTTATGACCGATACAGCAATCGAAGCCCCTATTAAAAATATTATGACAATCATTGAAAAAGTGGTCATCTTTCTTCTTCCTTTCGATAGCGGTTGTAATACGCCTTTGCAATCAAATGCGTAGCGGTCGGATTTGTAACCCACAAAAATATTATTATCAGCAAGAGCTTGAGGCTTGCATAGCTTTCTCCGTTGTAGATTATTATTCCAAGAAGAATCAGGACAGCGCCCAGCGTGTCGCATTTTGCAGCGCTGTGGGCCCTGGTATACATATCCGGAAGCCTTAATATGCCTACGGTCCCGACAGTGAAGAAAAAGAGGCCTCCGATTATAAAAATTATCATTATAGCTTCTCTAATCAACTTGGCTCCCCCTTCCTTCTATGAAGTTTGCAATAGCCATGGATGCGGCAAAACTAATGAGCGCGTAAACAAGCGCCACGTCCAAAAAATAGCTTTCCTTTAGAATGCACGACACCACCGCTATGATTACAGTGGT
>PKTO01000091.1 GCA_002869095.1 Clostridiales bacterium | reverse complement strand
CATTGTTTGATAACGTACACTTGTCCTCTGAATTTTTGTCTGATAACAGACACTCCATGGAAAAGGGGACTGTCCCCTTTTCCATTGTTTCTAATCAACATTCGGGCTCTGCCAGGTCCAGGAATCTGAAAACGGTTTTGCCGCCTTCCAGCTTCATGAGCACGAAGCCCGGGGGTTCGCAATCCCTCGGCCTCCACGCGCTTCCGGGATTTATGAAGAGTATGTCCCCGACTTTCTCGCTGACTCTCTTGTGGGAATGCCCGTAAATGACGATGTTGGCCTTGGACTCCAGGGCTTTGTAATACAGGCGGTTGAGGTCGTACTTGACGTTGTACTTGTGGCCGTGGGTGATCAATATCCTCACGCCTTCAAGAGTGATGATTTTTTCCGACTCGCCCTTTATGCTTCTGTCGCAATTCCCGGTAACCCTTACCAGATTGACTCCTTCCGGAATGTCTTGGGCATCTTTCCATCCGTCACCCGTATGGATTACCATGTCCACCGGCATGGTAATCTTGAGCGCCTTTTTCACTCCCATTGGGTGGTTGTGGGTATCCCCGATGATCAGAATCTTCACTTCCGACCAGCCTCCTCGGCCTCAAGAAGCTCCCTTAGCAAAACAAGGGCATTGGCCCTGTGGCTTATTGCGTTTTTTTCATCCTCGGAAAGCTCGGCAAAGGTTTTCCCTTTTTGGGGCACGTAAAAAAGTGGATCGTATCCGAAACCGCCCCGGCCTTTTTCCTCGAAGGCTATTGTTCCCTCTATTTCGCCTCTTGCCACAATTTTCCTTCCGTCTGTGTAGACTGCCGTTATGACCGAAACGAAACGGGCCGACCTTTTGCCCTTGGGCACATCCTTCAAAAGTTCGAGAAGTTTTTTGTTGTTGCTTTCGTATGTCGCGCCCGGACCCGAGAAACGCGCCGAATAGACTCCCGGATCGCCTCCGAGAGCGTCGACCATCAGCCCCGAATCATCGGCTATGGCAGGCAATCCCGAAGCTTCCATGACTTCTCTGGCTTTCTTCTCCGAATTCCCCTCGAATGTGTCCTTGTCCTCGACGACATCAAGGTCGGAAAGCCCGGCCTCAGCCATGGTCATGAGGCTTATTCCGAAATCCTTCGTTATTTTTTCTATTTCCTTTAGCTTGTGTTTGTTTTGGGATGCCAAAACCATTTTCTTCATTAGGGCCTCCTTAAGCTTCCAGAGCCTGTCTTTGGAATTCATTCAGTTCGTTTATGCCTTTTTTGGCAAGCCTGAGAAGTTCGTCCAAGACATTCTGCGAGAATGGAGCCGCCTCGCCTGTACCCTGTATCTCTATGAATTCATTTTTATCTGTCATTACAACGTTCATGTCCACGTCCGCCTGGGAATCCTCTTCGTAGCAGAGGTCCAGCATGGGAATCCCTTTGACTATCCCTACGCTTACGGCAGCCACCATGGACTTGAGCGGGTTTTCTTCGAGCTCTCCATTTTCCATCAGCTCGCCGATTGCATCGCTCAGGGCTACATAGGCGCCCGTTATGGACGCGGTTCTGGTCCCGCCGTCCGCCTGAATAACATCGCAGTCGATCCATATTGTTCGCTCTCCAAGCTTTTCCATGTCGACCACGGTTCTGAGCGTTCTGCCTATGAGCCTTTGTATTTCACTCGCCCTTCCGTCAACCTTGCCCCTGGAGGCGCTTCTTTGCTTTCTCTGACCCGTGGATCCGGGAAGCATTCCATATTCCGAAGTGACCCATCCCTGGCCCTTCCCCTTAAGGAATCTTGGGACTCCGTCCTCCACTATTGCAGTGCATATTACCTTGGTGTTGCCTGTTTCCATCAGCACCGATCCGTCCGGATGCATCAGATAGCCGCGTGTTATCTTTATGTCCCTCAACTCTTCGAAATTTCTTTCTCCACTTCTTTCCATCATATCAGTCCTCTCTTAACAACATATATGAGAATGGCAAGGGCCATTGCTCCCGGCAAGATTATTTTGTAGTTTCTGTACAAAGCCTTTGACTCGACCTCGAAATACTGCAGGGTCAAAACCTGGCACATGTGAAGCGGCGAAACATAGTAGCCCATGAAGCCCGACATGTATATGAGCATTACGTACAGCTCTTTTATCGCCTCTGTTTCCGCCAAAGGAAGTATTATTGGATAGAGAAGAGCTATTGTACCCTGTGTGGACGATGAGGCAAAGGCAACAAGCCAGCCGAATACGATTATGACCGCTTCTATCGGAATGCCTGCTTCCATAAGAGCCTCAAGCACCTCCGGTATTTCTTCAATACCCTCTATGACTCCTTTGAAAACCATTATGCCCATTACCGCCGCAACCATTCCCGGCCTTACGCCCTTCCACGCAAGCCCTATGAAATCGGATAAGCCGTATGCGGCTCCTCCCCCTGCTTTGTATGAAGCGCTATTTTCAACCAAAAGCTTGAATATGAGCATTGTCAGAACTATACTCATTGCAAGCGAAAGGTAAAAAGGCATATTGAATGCGAGAGCCATGGTCAAACTCGTGTAAATCGGCGATGAATACAGAAGCAGTTCCCTCACGGACTGTCCGTAAAACATCCATTTGAATGGCTTTTTTTCAGGTTCCTTTATCCCTTTCAGAAACAGCAAGTATCCCGCGACCAGCATGAATGCGGTTATGGGAAGAAACATGAGTATGAAGGAGCCGGCAGAAATGTCGGCAAGTCTTGAAGCCATTATGAAAGAGGCGGAAAACGGGAAAATGAACATGCCGAAAACGTGTCTGTATATGAGGTTTATGGCAGCCTTTTTGTCGTTTGGCGTTGAAAGCCTCTCCCCAAGCTCGTCGACAATGGGACATGATAGAAGCGCTCCTCCGGTAACGGCAAAGGAACCCATTATGGCGGGTATTATAAGAATTGTCAGCTTTGTGCTCCTAAGAACACCCTCGAATCCTGCGACCATACGCTGGAGAACATCCAGTTCCTTCATCACATGTCCCAGAATCGTTATCATGACTATTATCAGTGCAAGTTCTATTGCGAAAGGGCTGATAACAGAGCTCCAAACGGTTTTTCCAAGCCAAAGCGGAGCTTTGCCCGCCATTACTCCCACAAGTAAAGCCCCAACCGTCAATGCTATTCCCAGATTGACTTTCTTGTTGGATAAAAATATGACTACGGCCAGAGCCGCGATCAACTTAATTAGTATCATGTGCCTTTCCTTCCATTTTGCATCGATTGCCGCCGTTATCAGGCCCCGGATTTCCGGGGCCGTCATCATTTTCTGTATTGATTTCTTGAGATTAAGACTTATGCGCAGATTTGGAGACCAAAATGTCTGTCCCTTCTTATTTGAAGTAGTCCATGAGGCCTTGGTAGAGAGCCTCAGCGCACTTGGCGCGGTATGAAGATGTCTTGAGAAGCTCTTCTTCTCCGCCTATGTGCGTGAGGAAGCCTATTTCAGCCAACACTGCGGGCATTTCGGTTTCACGCGTCACCACCAGGTTTGGCCGGCTTACTATCCCGCGGTTCACGGAACCCAGCTCTTCTATCATGGCGTCCTGCATGATGCGCGCGAAGCTCTTGTTGTTTCTGCCGTCGGTGTCCGGATAGTAGAGAACCTCGACTCCCGAAACTGCGGTGCGGTCGTGTGCGTTTGCATGGATGCTGACAAAAGCGTCGGCGTCAAGCTCGTTAGCTATCTCCGCCCTGTTGTAGAGTCCCACGTAATTGTCCGAGTCCCTGGTCAGATAGACCTTGAAGCCTTCCCTCTCCAGAAGCTTGGACAGCCTCTCAGCGACATCGAGCACGACATCCTTTTCCTTCAGTCCGTATGTCGGGCTTGTGGCTCCCGGGTCCTTGCCCCCATGGCCCGCGTCCAGCACTATGAGGGTGTTCTTGTGTATGGAGTTCTTTATTGCATTGTTCTCGAACGCGATGATTATCTCGTTTTCGCCGCCCGAGGAAGATATGTCCTGGTACTCGACATTCTTGGCAAGTTTGATTTTGAAATAGTTGTAGCCGGTCTTGGAAGCGTCTACCTCCATGGTCTCAATCAGGGTGTCTTCTATTGGAAGGTCCAGGCTTTCGAGTTCCAGTATGCTCTTTGGCACTTTTACAGTGAGAATTCTGCTTCCGCTGGAGTAGCTTACGCTGTGGGTCTGGCTCTTCTGGGTGCTTATTGTAAGTGTGGCGAAATTGACATCCTCTTTTGCGTAGTTTATTCCTCCGAGCGGATTCCCCGATACATATACGTAAAGGTCGTTTTCCACTATCTCGAAGTATATGTTGTCGAATTCTATGCTCTCGTCCAAGTCCACAACTATCCTCGAAACGGCTTCACCCGGTCCGTAATCGGCAGCCGCATCGTACTGGGACGCCCTTATCCTCCTGATTCCTTCCGCATCCACATCAATGCTCTCCGAACCTGCGGGCAGAAGGCAGTTGATTATGTCTATCACGTATCTCTTGGGGTTTTCGAGCGGCATTATGTTCGCTATGGCCGGCTCTTCCCCAGTCTTTATTATTACGGCTTCGGAGTTGTATATTTCCTCGACACTTATGTCATCTATGGAATTTATGAACCTGAATGTGGTTATTCCGGATGCTTTGTTGAATTCCGTCTCATAGCCGCGCCGTTCGTTCATGTCGACGACTATCCTCGTAATCAGGGGGTTCACGTCGAACTGGGAGGCTCTTGCCCTTATGATTCCGTCCTCGTAAATGCTCAGTTCGGCCTGGTTTGAGCCAATCAGCAATTTGGGGTCTTTTATGGCAAATTCGGCGTTTGGTATGTCTATTACAAGCTTGTCGCGGTCTCCGACTGCGCTCCCCTCGAGTATGTATGAATTTGTTTCTATCTCTCCAGTAGACTCGATCAGCAGCTCGGGAAATTTTTTGCTTCCATCGAATGAGATGCCGGTTATCGACTGGGCAGGCTTGTTTATTGTAGCTGTCTTGGTTTCATCTATCCACCCTACATCCATTCCCAGTTCCTCCGACATGAACCTTATTGGCACCATGGTCCTTGCACTGCCCCCGTAATTCAAGAGCTTGGCGGGTATACCGTCAGGCAGGGTTTTCCTGACGCCGTTCACGGTAACCGTCGACCTGTCTATTCCAATTACTATTGTTTTTTCGTCCGTTGTGACTGTCGCTTCTCTTGCCCCCTGATTCCATGAAACATGGGCCCCAAGGCTCTCGGTAATGAACCTCACCGGAACGAGTGTCCTCCCCTTGAAATTGACCGCGGGAACGTCGGATATGACGTCCTGCCCGCTCATCATTACGTTTACTGTTCCGACCTCGAACTCCTCGCCTGTTACTGCATCGGTAAGAAGTATTGTTCCGCTTTCGTAATTTCTGGCTCCGAAGGATGGTATGGAAGCCAAAAGAATTATGACTGCTATCATTAAAAGGGTTCTTTTTCTCATCATCTCTATCCCCGCTTTCTCTTTTTGTTTGAATGCTCATTCCATTTATATCATTCGAGGAAGGCGCAGTCAATCGAGCGGGGCCCATTGTCACCGAAAATTAACCATAAAAAAGCCCCCGAACCTTTTAAGCGCGGGGGGCGGTTTCATTCCAAACCGATTATATATTGCCGCATCAAAGACACCTGCAGCGGCATTCTATTCCTGAAGATTGAACACGTAGAAGTATGTTCCTAGCGCGGGTCTTATCTGGAATCTGTCGTCTTCGAGCAGGAGCCTTGGTATCTCCTGGTTCGGGACGGTTTCTATCACGTCGATTTCCCCGGATTCAAGCGCCGCAAGCTGTGTGGATTCGTCCACTATCATGAGAACTTCTATCTCTTCGAGCTTGACCGAATCCTTGTTCCAATATTCCGGATTGGCCCTCAGCATAATGTTTCCGAATTTATAGTCGGAAATCACAAATGGTCCGTTTGTCACTGAAAGCTCGGGGTTCTGCGCCCACCCTTGGGGATCTTTTTCAACTATGTCTTCCCTTACGGGCATGTATGTGAAGAAAGCTGTGAGTTCGAGAAAGTAAGGCGTAGGTCCGGCGAGTTCGACCTTGAGTGTCTTGTCGTCAATCACCTCTATGCCGACTTCGTCCGCTGTTCCTGAACCTTCATAGTATTCCATCGCGCCCTTTATATAGAACATCTGGTAGCCGTACCATGACGCCACTTCGGGGCTCATTGCCCTTTTCCATGCGTATTCGAAGTCGTGCGCCGTCACAGGTTTCCCGTCCGACCAGGCAGCATCCCTCAAATGGAATGTGTATGTCATTTGGTCGTCTGAGATTTCGTAGCTTTCCGCCATTGCAGGCACATACTCACCGTCTGTTTCCCTCATCAGGCCCTCGAATATGTTGTTTACTATGTGGCCTCCGTCTTTCGAGCTGACAAAAGCCGGATCGATTGTGTCGGGCTCTGCCGAAAGGTTCCATACAAGCCTTGCGTCGTCGGTGTTTGCATCGCCGAAATACCATTGCCCTATGCTTGTGTATTCCCAGTCCGAAACCCTTTTTTGCACCATGAGGGGACTTGTAAAATAGAATAGCGGCATGACGATGGAGTCTCCCATCATGAGCTCTTCGGCTTTGTAAAGCTTTTCGTCCCGTTCGGCTCCATGGAGGATTTTTGAGTCTTCAAGAGCTTTGTCGAATTCTTCATTGGTCCAGAACGCCACATTGTTTCCCGAGTAGGATGTGTACATATCCAGGAATGTCATGGGGTCGGAATAGTCTCCGAACCATGCCCCTGCGGATATTTCGAAGTTTCCCTGGAATCTGTTTTCCATGAATACTCCCCACTCCTGGTTGGCTATTGTTGCGTTTATGTTTAGGTTTTGCTTCCACATTTCCTGTATGGCTTCAGCCACAGCTTTTTGCTGGTCGTTTGTGTTGTAGAGTATTTCTATGGTCGGAAATCCTTCACCGTCAGGAAAACCGGCTTCCGCCAGCAGCCTTTTGGCTTCTTCAGCATCGGCTCCTGTCGGGTCTATTCCGAAATCACCGCTCGTTTCCCTGAAATCATTGCCTTTAGAGTCGTGGACACCTGGCGGAATATATCCTGTTGCAGGCATTTCGCCTCCTTTGGTGACTTCCTCTACTATGGCATTTCTATCTACGGCCAAAGAAAGGGCCTTTCTTACTTTCATGTCCTTTATGACTTCTTTTGCGGTGGCTTCTTTTGCAGGTTCCTCTACATTTACCGAGCAGCCTGTTGAAAATGCCAGTACCATAACCATCGCTACAATCAAGTGTACTTTCTTTTTATACAAAGTGGTGTCCTCCCTATGGATTCTTCAATATCTATACTACACATTCTATATGAATTCACTGCAATCTTCAAGCTTCATGAGCCAAACTGCTCATTTAATCCAGCGCGTGGCATGCGCAATAATGGCTTACTCCAATATTTTTCATTTCAGGCAATTCCTCCGAGCAAATGCTCTTGGCCAGCGGGCATTTTTTCCTGAATCCGCAACCTTTAAGGCAATTGCCATCTTCAAGGCCTTGGTCGTCTTCATGCACATCGATCGAGTATTTTTCTTTGTCGAGCGGAAGCATCGATGAAAGCAGGGCCTTGGTATAGGGATGGGCCGGATTTGCGTAGAGCTCGTCCGAATCGGCCAGCTCGACCATTCTTCCCATATGCATCACACCTATCCTGTCTGATATGTGTCTTACCATGGAAAGGTCGTGCGCTATGAAAAGATAGGTCAGCTGAGAGTCCCTCTTAAGGTCCTCGAGCATATTCACTGTCTGCGCCTGGACCGACAAATCGAGCGCGGACAAGGGCTCGTCGCAAATTATGAATTCGGGCTCCGGGGCCAAGGCCCTGGCTATTCCTATGCGCTGGCGCTGCCCACCTGAAAATTCATGGGGGTACCTCATTGCGTGTTTGCTCGAAAGCCCAACAATTTCAAGCAGCTCTTCGACTCTTTTTCTCCTGCTGCTGTCGCTTCCTATGTTATGTATGTCGAGAGGCTCTCTTATTGAATCGCAAATTCTCATCCTGGGATTCAATGCCCCGGAAGGGTCTTGGAATATCATCTGCATTCTTTTCCTGAACGGCTTCATTTCTTTCTCGTCCATCTTTCCTATTTCTTTTCCGTCAAACCATATTTCTCCGCCCGTAGGCTTGTGTACGCCTATTATTGTTCTTGCGGCAGTCGT
>PKTO01000048.1 GCA_002869095.1 Clostridiales bacterium | reverse complement strand
CCTTGATTTTCAATACCTTGATTATAACATATTCACTATGGTCAATCTCTTTTCAAATAATTGAAAAGCCTTTTGAATCTGCTGCTTTCATTGGCATTGAATCTGTATACTGTTCTTGGATGCCTTTCAACATAAATGCACTCAAGGCTTGCTGTTCCGCTTTCATAATTGCTGTATTACTTTATATCCACACTCCCTCCCGCATGCATCACTTCCAGCCATATGACCGACGGCCTTTTCTGAAGAAACGAATCGAGATCTTTGTCTCCCAAAAGGGGAATGTTGTTTATTTTGATTATCCTGTCGCCAGGCTTGAGTCCGATTTTATATCCCACACCGTCTTTTTTGACAAAAATCACCATGGTTCCGGAATCTCCGGCTTCAAACAGGCGTTTTCTTGACTTTTCTTCCCTTTGGCTGTAAAGTATCAGACCCTCATGGGCAAGCGGCGCGAAAATTGCCGCCACAAACTTGAAAGCATAAATCTCCGATGAAAGCAATGAAAGTACAAGCAAGGCAAAGCTGTAAAGAGCCAATCGCCCTGCTGCAATTTTGGTCTTTTCCTTGGGCATTCCCGAAAGCGTCATGTCTCCATACCCTAAAACGGCAACCAATCCTGTAAGCCTGAGAATTACAGTTTGAATGCTCTGGCCTTCAGGAATGAAGGCGGGCCACCAGGCAGGCAACGTTCCTGTATTGATGGGAACATCCCTTCCCAATACGGCTACAATCACAATCATTGGTATGGGCCAGAATTTCTGCAGATAAAAACCTCCGCAAATTTTGTTGTCTTCCGCCCTTGTTATTATTGGCGTTGAAAAGCTATGCCCGTCGAAATAAATCAATATGCTTTCTATCATATGCAATACTGCCACTACCGCCATCATGCTCGAAACATTGATGTCGGGCCAACCTGTCAACAGGCTCAATATGGAAATTATTCCTCCCGCATACGAAAAACAGATGTATCTGGATCGTACCATCATCAAGAAAATCGCCAATGGCAGCACATAGGAAAAATCGCCTATGGATATTGTGATTACCAAGACAGTCATCAAAGCAGTCCCCAAATAACCTCCTGCAATTCCGAAAACAACCGAGTAAGCCGTTTTTTTCCTGATCGGCGTTACAGTTTTCCCATAAAGCGATGTTTCCATCCGCTCAAGCTTTCTGTATTGAAAATAAACGACCAATATGACCATCAAAAATATCGGTTCCATGAAAACATCCGCCAAAGACGCAACTGTCAATTTCAATATTTCATACAAATCATACACAAATCCAAACCTCCACACTCCAATTAAATGCCCGGCTTAAAACCGGGCATAGCCTTTCCAATAATGGGTTTTCTATTGTTCGACAAGCCCGAGTATGACTTCAAGGGCTTTTTCAAGCTGCACATCTATTGCATTTCCGTCATCGTCATAAGGCAATTCTTCCGGCAAACTAACAAATATGTCGGGCTCTATTCCCGTTTCGTGTATGTTTCGTCCGCTTGGAGTCTTGTATGTTGCAATGGTGAGTTTTACAGCCGAGCCGTCATTCAAAGGATCGAGCACCTGAACAAGCCCCTTTCCGAATGTGGTTTCTCCCACTATCGTTCCGGATCCGCTGTCCTGAATGGCTCCTATCAATATTTCCGAGGAACTTGCACTGTTTTCATTCGCAAGCACCACCAGCGGGATATTCAATTTGGTCTCTTCGTCTGAAGTCTCGACTTCAATTTTACCATCGCCATAGTCTATCGCTACAATAGTTTGCTCTCCCAATATTTCGTCGGCGATCTCTATGCATTCATCGACGTCCCCTCCGGGATTGTTCCTGAGGTCGAGTATCAAACCGTCGATGCCCTGTTTTGTAAGGCCGTCCAGGTTTTCCTTGAATTCCGAATACGATTTCGAATCAAACATTGTAAGCCTCAGATATCCTATGTTTTCATCCATGATTTCAGACTTGGCAACCTTCAATATTATTTCTTCCCTTATTATTTCTATCGTAATAAGGCCCTCATATCCTTCCCTCTCTATCTCAAGAACCACTTTCTCTCCCGGTTCGCCCTTTATTCTGCCTACTGCATTGTCAATTTCATCGGCAAAAACAGCAACTCCGTCTACAGAAACGATACTGTCTCCTGGCAAAATGCCGGACCTTTCGCCGGGTGTGTCCTCAATTGGCGATATCACCTTTATCCTGCCGTCCTTGCCAGGCGTCACAACCACTCCTATGCCTCCGTAGCTTCCTGTGTTTATTTCCTTTATATATTCGTAGTCGTCCGACGAATAATAAACCGAATACGGATCATCCAGCGCTTCCAAAACACCCTTGTAGGCGCCTTCAAGCAATGATTGCCTGTCTATTTCTTTGAAAAACTCCGTTTCGGCCATTTCAATTATGTATTCCAATTTGGAATACATTTCCTGTGTGTCCCTGTAAGCCTGAAGTTCTTCCGCCGGCAATACAACCCGGGTGCCGAATCTTATTCCAAGGAAATTATCCAACGCCGCAGTCCCCAAAGCAGAAATTGCCGCTGTTATGAATATTATAATAATCAACTTCGTTTTTTTCATCTATGCATCCTTTCAATCAATTCCCTTTCACCCAAGGAAGCGGATTGACGTATACGCCGTTTTCCCTGACTTCGAAATGGAGATGAGGCCCCGTGGACAAACCTGTGCTTCCCGACTTTGAAATGGCTTGGCCTTTTTCTACTTTGTCGCCTTCGCTGACAAGCAATGTGTTGTTGTGGGCATACAGTGTGACTATTCCCCCACCATGGTCTATCATTACAATCTTTCCATAGCCCCCGTTGTAGCCTGCAGAAATTACCGTTCCGCTTTGCGCGGCAACAATTGTCGAATTTGAAGGCACTCCTATGTCAATTCCCGTATGAAGCTTTCTCGTCTTGAGTATCGGGTGGATCCTGTATCCGAATTCGGAAGTAATACGGGTATATCCGGGAGCCGGCCATGTCATTATTCCTCCGATATAGGCGGCGTCCGATTGTTTTCGTCTTATTTCTTCTTCGATTTTTTTTGCCAAATCGAGCAACTCATTTTCAGATTTTTCGAGTTCGGCAGTATTTTTGACCAAATCTTCCTTGTCTCTTTCCAATTTACCCCTGTTTAACTGCAAACTTTTCGCTTTGTCATCTTTTTCATTTTTCGAATTCACAAGCCTGAGCCTGTTCGCTTCGAGTTCCTGCTTCTTTATAAATATAATTTCCTTTTGTTCTTCCATGTATTTAAGCAAATTGACATCATGTGCGAAAATCTTTTTCACCATGTCCAAGCGTGTTATCAAATCGCTGAAATTCTCGGATGCAAGCAAAACCTCTATATATCCGATTTCCTTGTTCTTATACATGACCCTAAGCCTGGAATTCATCACTTCCGTCTTTCCTTCGATGTTTCTTTCTGCTTCCGAAAGCTCCTCTTCCTTCTGAGCGATGTCTTCCATGGTGTTCTTTATATCCTTTTCCAACAAGCTCATGGCTTCTTCAAGCAGATTGATGGATTCGTTCAGGTCCCCGATTCTTTCCGTCAAGCCCTTGCCTTTGGCGGTGTTTTCGTCTATCTTGGCCTGGATGCTTTCAATTTGATTGTTGACTTCTTCAAGCTTTGCATTGTCGTCGCTTATGCTGCCGGCAAAAGCTTCAAGGCAAAATGCAAAAACCATCAGAAACACAACAAACCATAAAAGTTTTCTATCTTTCATTCCGACACCTCCCGATTACACCTTCAAGTATTTTCTCATTGAAAGTATGCTGCCCAAGGCTCCTATTCCCATTCCAAGAACCGCAAATATGACCATCATGTCCTTGATTATCGCATTCATTGGAACAATGTAGGTTGTCAGCAACATGTATATCTGATTTGAAACGGCATTATAAATGTAAGAGTATCCAAAGTAGACAATTGCAAGCGACAAAATCGCTCCGAGCAAACCCAGAACCATTCCCTCTATAAAGAAGGGCCATCTTATGAACCAATTGGTCGCACCAACATATTTCATTATGTTTATTTCCCTTTTGCGCGCGGCAACAGTGAGCTTTATGGTGTTGCCTATTATGAAAATTGACAGGAAGACAAGAATCGCTATGACCACAAGCCCAAGAAGCCTTATGAAATTCGCTATCGAAAGGAGCTTTTGAACTATGTCGTTGTAGTATTTGACTTCCTCTATTCCTCCTATTCCGGAAACTTCCTCCACGATTTAATCGCTGTAGGCTATGTCCTTCACATAAATGATTATTGAATTAGGCAGGGGATTGCTCTCAAGCCCTTCAAGCAAGAATGCCTGGTCGCCCCATTTTTCCCTCATTTTTTCCAGTGCCGTCTCCTTGGATTCGAATTCGAGTTCCCTGATTCCCTCTACACCTTCCAAGCGGGACTTTATTGCGAGTATCTGCTCGTTTTCCACATCGTCACGCAAATACAATTGAATTGAGTCGAACTGCTGCTTCACATCCTCGACCATGTGGTTCATGTTTATAATCAGAAGAAAAACCATTCCAAGTATCATGAGGGCGGCGGCAACCGAACCTATTGAGGCAATGCTCATCATCCTGTTCCTGCGTATGTTTACAAAACCCTCTTTAATCAGATAAAAACCCGCTCTAATCTTCATAACCGTAACACCCCCGAATCTCGTCTCTTGCAATTC
Organism: Clostridiales bacterium; assembly: GCA_002869095.1. GTDB lineage: Bacteria > Bacillota > Clostridia > Peptostreptococcales > BM714 > BM714. The sequence continues at coordinate 3,483 of PKTO01000048.1, read as the reverse complement.
CGCCGTTTTCAAGGGCTATTACTCGTTTTTTCATGGTGTCAACGATGTCGTTTGCGTGTGTCGCCATAATTACCGTAGTGCCTCTTCGGTTTATGTAATTCAAAAGCTTCATTATTTCCCATGAGTTCTCGGGATCCAGATTTCCTGTCGGTTCATCGGCTATCAGTATGGGCGGATTGTTGATAACAGCTCTTGCCACCGATACGCGCTGCATCTCCCCTCCCGACAATTCGTCAGGATACATGTTGGCCCTTTTGCTTAAGCCCACCATCGAAAGCACAGTCGGTACCCTCCTGCGGATTTCCCTGGGTGTGACTCCCACAATTTCCATGGAAAAGCCCACATTTTCATAGACCGTCTTGTTTGGAAGCAGTCTGAAATCCTGAAAAACGACTCCCATTTTCCTTCTCAGGTAAGGCACTTGCCTCCTGTGCAGATTTGTGATGTTTTGATTTGCTATTATTATCTTGCCGTCCGTCGGTTCCTCTTCCAGCAATAGCACTTTTACGAATGTTGATTTTCCGGCCCCACTCGGACCGACTATGAATACAAACTCCCCTTTATCGATATGCAAGCTGATGTTCGACAACGCCTTTACCCCGTTGTTGTATGTTTTGCTTAGATTTATTATTTTTATCATAAATTCTACTCCTGCCTGTTATTTATATGTGTATAAGCAACTATGTCTATAATCAACAAATTGACACAAGACTACATATATATTATATAATTATCATGCACGATTTATATCCAATAAGCTTCAATGTAACTTAAATTTAATTTATAGAAGGTGATTTGATGAAAGAAGATTTGCGAAGAACAATTTTATCTAAAAGGGACAGCATGGACGCTGCCGACAACAAGCGGCTCAGCGGTACAATCTGCAGAAGCCTGATTGCCCTTTCCGCTTACGAATCGTCAAAAACGATCATGTGTTTTGCAAGCTTTCGAAGCGAAGTAAATACCGGCATCATAATAAAAAACATACTTGACAGAGGAAAACGCCTTGTGGTCCCTGTTGTCGACATCAGGACAAAATCCCTCAAGCTGTCTTATGTCAATAGCATCGGCGATCTTGTCCCAGGTGCCTACGGAATACCGGAGCCCTCACCTTCCTCTTTTAGAGAAGCTTCCCCTGAAGATATAGACCTGGTCTTGGTGCCTGGAGCGTGTTTCAACCTCAAAGGCTATCGAATAGGGTATGGCGGGGGATATTACGATAAATTCCTTCCTGAAATCAGGAAGGACGCATTGTCTTTGGGCCTTTGTTTCGATTTTCAGATTGTGTCTTCAATCGAGCCTGAAAAGCATGACATTCCTGTAGATATAGTCTTGACTGAAAAAAGGATGATAAAAACAAAAGCGCAGCCGCTTGAAGGCTAAATGCCTTAAGCTGCTGCGTTTTTTCCTTTATGGCAATTTATTTAAATCGGTCAGTCGTCCTCCTTCTTTTCCCCGGCGCCGCTTTTTTCGTCGTCTTTCTCCACGGAGGCAAGCTCTACAAACCTCTTGTGCACCAGATTATGAATGGTGCCTTCAGGATATTCCCCTTTTCCGTCGGGCTCTCCAGCCGCGACACCCGTCAGTATTTCAATCCCCTGGTCTATGGTCTCTACGCCGTATATATGGAAGAGCCCTTTTTCCACCGCCTGCACGACCTCGTCCATAAGCATCAAGTTGGGTATGTTTTGGTGTGGGATCATGACACCCTGCTCGCCTGTCAACCCTTTCATTTTGCATACTTTGTAGAATCCTTCTATTTTCTCGTTGACTCCTCCTATGGGTTGGATTTCGCCTCTCTGGTTCACGGACCCCGTAACGGCTATGCACTGCTTTATGGGTACTTGCGCCAGACTGGACAAAAGCGCATAAAGTTCGGTGCTGGAAGCGCTGTCTCCTTCAAGACCCGAATAGAGTTGCTCGAAAACTATGCTTGCGGAAAGGCTGAGACGTTTCTCCTGCGCATACTTGTGGCCGATATAGCCGTTTAGTATCAAAACACCCTTGTCGTGGATTTTGCCTGTGGCCCGCACTTCACTGTCTATGCTTATTATCCCCGACTTTCCCTTGTATGTGGCAACTGTTATCTTGTTGGGTTTGCCAAAACTGTAATCACCCATCCCTACGATTGCAAGCCCGTTGATTTCTCCGATTTTTTCACCTTCGACATCCAAAAGGTATATTCCGTCTTCAAACATTTCCATTACCTTTTCTTCATACTTGTTGCTTCTGTAGTTTTTCTCCATTATGGCTTTTTTGATGTGGGCTATTCCAACCACTTCGGCTCCGGCCACTTCAGCCCAGCTGTCGGCTTCGTACAGTATTTCTACAATCTTGTTGAATCTTGAACTCAGCTTTTTCTGGTTGTCGGCAAGTCTCGAGCTGTATTCTACGACTCTTTGCACTGCTCGCCTGTCAAAATGCCTGAGGTTTTCCTTTTCCGTATGGGTTGCTATGAAACGCGCCATCTTCAGCATGTTGTCGTTGTCCCTGCTCATTTCGATGTCGAAATCGGCCATGACCTTGAACAGCTTGTTGAATTCCTCGTCGTAAGCATACAACAAATAGTATGTGTAAGGATCCCCTATCAGTATCACTTTAAGATCAACAGGTATGCATTTGGGTTTTATGGATGTCGTCGCAACAAAACCCAATTCCTTGCCCAAGCTTTCAATGACTGCTTTTTTTGTGCTTAGAGCCCTCTTGAGCGCAACCCACGAATACGGGGAAATCAGCAAATCTCTCGCCTTGAGTATCAAATATCCACCATTTGCATGATGGATTGCCCCCGGTTTTATTTGCATAAAATCCGTTTTCATCACTCCCATCTCATTTTTGTATTCCACGCTTCCCATGAGATTGTAATACGAAGGGTTTGATTCCTCTATTACGGGAGCATGCCCGATCTCGCTGTTGTCGATAAAAAGGTTGATCCTGTATCTTTCAAAGAACACTTCAATGGAACGCATTTGCATCATCGCAAACGGATTCGTTGTTTCAGATGCATCATTCTTTTTAAAATTCTCGATGTTGGATACAATATCGTTTACAACCTTATCGAGATGGCAAGTGACATCTTCATTTTCTGCAAATATCCTCTTGAGATTGGTCATATGGAAAACCACGACTTTTCGCCCTGTTTCTTCATCCAGCTCCTTCAACTTATTCCTTAGAAGCTCTTCGTTTCCCTTCATGGAATTGAAAATGTCAACAGTCTCTATATTCAGTTCATTCGATCTCTCCCTCAATGCTTCCGCTTCTTTTTCATCGAGCCTTTTGTACTCTTCTTCAGTCATCGGCCTTCCCTCTTTCAAAGGCATGCTGATAAGTCCATGTTCAGTCTGGCTGAAAATGAAATCGAATCTTTGTGAAATCTCATTTATTTTTTTTAGCATTTCTTTCGATTTGTTTTGAAATTCCAGTATTATTCGATTCTTCTTGTCTTCATATGATTTGGTGGCAAAGGCTCCCCCCATCTCCTTG
>PKTO01000099.1 GCA_002869095.1 Clostridiales bacterium | reverse complement strand
CCTGCCGGCCCGGCCCCTATTATTATTGTGTCATAAACTTTTTCCATACGAACCCTCCATTTGATTGATTTATATTTGACTTATATGCGATTGGCATTCCTTTTCACTTGGCAGTCCGCCAATTGCTACTTCAATAAATTTGTTGAAATACTGACTAAAAAGCCTTAATCGGATTCATCGGCATGAAATAAACACCGCCAGCAAATTCCGAAGGCTCAAGCGATCCAAATTGCATTGGATAGTTTCAAATAATGCGGCTAATGGGGCTAATGCGGCTAATGCGGCAAAAGTTCGCCTATATTCCAGAATAAAGATTCTATTCAAATGTCCACAAAAAACATTATAGATAATTTATCACAGTTTGTCAACACGTTCAATTAATGAACTTGTTTATTGATTGAAATTATTTGTATCCACCATTGTTTTTGCATGGAAAAAATCAAATAAACCGAATAGATTTCCTGTCGAGACTATTAAATCAAAATGCATTTTGATATTTAAAACAAGGCTTTTTATGGCGGGTTTTCAAGACACAATAATCCACTTGTCTTCTCGATTCAAAAAGAGCATGGATCCGATTTATGAATCGGACCCATGCTTATTGGCAATGATTTAAAATAATATCATTTTATTATCCTGCATGCGTCTACACCTATTCTTACGTATCTTTTAAACTTTTCTATTTCCACTTTTTTATCCAGTTCACCTTTTTGAGTAATGAATCTCTCTAATATTCCACGGTAAACCAAAACGGTCATCTCGTTTATTTCATCAACGCACTCTTCCGGAATAATTCCCGCTTTTGCAACAGGATCCAGACACATTCGGCTACGTTCATATATGCTCGACGAATTAAGCATTGGAATCAAATCCTCGTCGTGCTCTCCATAGTCTTCCGGATAAATGGCAAAATAACCGTCAAGCAGCTCTCTTATGCCGCCTCTGGGCGTCAAGAAAAATATTGCTTTCCAAATCTCCGGCATGTCGAACGAATACATGCAAAACAATTCCCAAATTTTAATATATCTTTCTTCTGCATTTTCGGCATCTCTTATGTAATCATCCAAAACTGCATAATAATCCTTGAGATACTTGACGCCTGTATAGCCAATCAAATGGTCTATGTTCTTGAAATAATTATAAAGTGTACCTATGTTGTATCCGGCAATTTCTGCCACCTTTCGGACAGAAACATTGTCAATGCCTTCTTCTTCGATTATCTCATAGGTCGCATCTATAAAATGCGACATCGTCCTCAGTCTTTGCCGTTCTTTCAAGCTCATCTCTATCATTTGCTAATCACCCGTCTAGTAAAAGATTTTTTAATAACACATTTAAATATACCATATTATTAAAAAAGTATCAAACGAAGCAAATATCCATATGTTGAGTTGTTTAAGAGTTGTCAGTCTTTCATCGCAATGAAGTAAAGTCCTGCCGCAACAAGCAACAATGGCCATATATACCCGAAATCAACCCAATAGAACATTCTGCGCGCAAAAAAGAAAATTCCGAGTATTATAAGCAATGCGCCAATTACGTTTCTGTTTTTCTTGTTCTTTTTCGAAATGTCCGCAGTCTTTTTTTCTTCGAAGTCGTATTCATCCTCGATTTGGTGCGATTCCGGTTCTTCCGGATTCCAATCCTTTGATTCGTGAAATGCATTTTCCGGTTCTTCGGGAACTATTATTGCTGCAATTATGTATGCAACCACACCCGTTCCCCCAAGAAAAATCAATATTACCCATGCCAGCCGTATTATTGTTGAATCCAAGTCGAAGTACTCCGCAATCCCGCCGCATACGCCTGAAATGACTTTGTCCCTTCTAGATCGATATAATCGTTTTTCCATTTCCATTCCCTCCAATCTTTGCAATCAAATCAGCATCTTTCAATTACATAATAGCATAAGCTACCTTGTTGTGCAAGGTAGCTTATGCAAAAATACGGGAATGCGGAGTCTCGTCCGCTTTTCCCGTATTTCAAATTCCGCCTTCATTAAATATAGCTTAAAGCCCGGCACTGACCCTTACTGCCGCCTGATGGCGCGAGTCTTCTTTACCGTCCATGTGGCGAGTGCTGTTGTTGAAATGCAAATCAACGTGCCCATCCATTCCATTGTTCTTCACCGAATCGTAATTGTAGCCGCTTCCATACCCATTGCTTCTGTTGGACACCCATACTCTTGACGGCTCGGAATCAAGTCCCGCATGAGGCATGTTTGCCATTGACGCCGCTATCACCCTTTCGCCGTGGAAAACGAGAACAGGTCTTCTATCCCAGCTGAATTCTCCACCCCAGGCTTCTTTCATCTTTTCACTGTCCGCCTTGGTCAACGCCTCTACATCTGCGTGATTGGTCCCGCCTGTAACCTTGACTTCAAACCTTATTCCTGTATAAAAATCCTGCACTTCAAGTATGGTTTTATCCCTCTCGAGTGTAGGTCTTACTTCTTTCCACCAGTCAAGATACTCTCCGTATTTTCTGCTGTTTGAGCTTCTTGATACGACAACTTTCAGCAACTCCAGATCTTCCATTTTACCCGCAGTAGCAGGTCCTACTATTCCGTCGGCTGCCAATCCGTTGGCCTTTTGGAATGATTTTACTGCAGCCTCTGTAATGCTTCCGTAATAGCTTGTATAGCTTCCATATTTGAAATATCCGGCTTTCGCCATGGCTTCCTGAATCAGACTGACCTCATGCCCTTCTGAACCATGTTTGTAAACTCCGGCAATAGTGTAAGTCCCTGCCATTGCCGTGAAAGTCGAAAGCATACACAATGTGCATACCAACAAAATCCCCGCTCTTCTTTTATTCATCTTAATCCTCCGAATCCGTTCTATGTCTGTTTTACGCCGATAAATCGGCTTTTGCTACAAACATCATACCGTAAACCAGGATTTTATGTCAACCTTTTTATGTAAACCTTATTTTCCCATCAAATCATTTATTGCAATTGATGCAAGCATTATTCCCGCCGCCGGCGGCACCGTCGAAATGCTTCCTATGATGCCTTTCGGATTGGAAATCGGGTTTTCCTTCGAATATACGACCTTAAGGCGTTTGACGCCACGTTTCTTAAGCTCTTTTCTCATTACTTTCGCGACTGGACATACACTCGTCTTATGTATATCCTCTACTTTAAGCATTTCCGGATGAATCTTGTTTCCCGTTCCCATTGAGCTTGCTATTGGAATCGAATTGGCGATGCAGTACTCTATCAGCGACAGTTTGCATGTCACCGTATCAATTGCATCGATTACATAATCCGGCTTTTCCTCAAGTATTTCAGGAATGTTCGATTCGCTTGCCATTACAGGGAAAATGGAGACTTTGCAATCGGGATTTATGGACTCTATCCTTGTCTTCATTGCAAGTACTTTCTTCTCTCCCACTGTCTCGCTCAGCGCGTGTATCTGCCTGTTTATGTTCGACAGGTGTATTGTGTCATGGTCTACGATTCCAATTCTGCCTACACCAGCCCTTGCAAGCGCTTCAACCGCAAAACCGCCGACTCCTCCGACTCCGAACACAAAAACCGCGGCATTCCTCAGAAGATCAAGCTTTTCTTTTCCAACAAGAGTTTCCATCCGTTCAAATCTTTCCACTTTATGCCACCCCTTCCTTGATTTTTTAGCCTTTCATGTTTCCACATCCCGTGTGGGAGGTATATATATTATATGAAACCAAACAAACGAAAAACAACAACCAACATAAAACTAAGCAAAGGAGGTGTCATTAATGAAAAAGATACTTTTGCCGATAGACGGTTCAGAAGAATGCAAAGCTTCCTACGAAATGGCTGCAGACTTTTTCCACAAGTACGGATCGGAAATAACAATTTTCTATGTGGATCAAATCATCCCTGCCAACATTGACTATGCGATAGGATCGAATCCCAAATACAACATTTCAAATGTCGACTCGGCAATCGATATGGAAAGCGAAAGCTTGACTTTTTCCGATTCAATACTTAAAAAAGCAAAAAGCTGGTTCGATGAAAAAAATGTTCCAGCCATAACCAAATCAACAAAAGGAGACCCCGCATCATCCATTATCGATTTTGCCGAAAAAAATTCCTTCGACATGATTATCATGTGCACACACGGAATGAGCGCAAGCAAAAGGTTCCTTTTGGGAAGTGTGACAAGCAAGGTTGTGCATTATTCCAAGACCCCTGTTTTGGTTATGCGTTAAGAACATCTACGATCATATGCTTTTCGAACTGAGCCGGCAATTCTACCGCAAATCCTGAAACGGGATAGACGATTCCGTCTATCGACTTCACCGGAAGCATGTTTATGGACGTGCCGGTCAAAAAAGCTCCATCGAAGTTCGCAAGCTCATTCCGCTTTATAGGATGGACTTTGACTTCGATGCCTTTTTTTGCGCAAAACTCAAAAACCTTCATTCTTGTTATTCCAGGTAAAACCTTGTCCAATGGAGCCGTGTGCAATATGCCGTCCTTAAAGAAAAATATATTCGAACGGCTCCCCTCGGTCATATTCCCTTGTCCGTCTACAAGAATGACCTCATAAGCGTTTTTTTCCTTTTTTTTGTTGTCCGCATGCATTCTCAAATCATCTTCCATTGTTTTTGCGCCCGGCGAAGTCCGGCTCTTTTCCAAAGTGACTACAGCAACCCCCTTTTCATACAATGTCCTGTCGGGGTAACGGCTTACAGTCTCGTATATGATTGTCCTATTATCCGCCCCTCCAATGCCATCGCAAATTATTTTAACGTTGCCGTTTACAATCCTAGCCTGCCTCACAAATTCATGGATTTCATGGCCAAGGTTTTTTATCTTTTGGGGAACTCCCATATTCAAGACTTTGAAGGAATTTTCAAGCCTTTCAATATGCTCCTTCAGAAACAGGGGCTTGCCGCCGATTACGCGAACAACCTCGTATATCTTAATGCCCTCTGTTTCATACGGCTTTCCGTCTTTGATGACAATTGTCTCCCCGTCAATCATCATCAATTCGCCTGCGTTGTCTCTTATCATTGCTCCAACTCCTGTTTTGATTCATCCGGCAGTGCCGTTTTGTCTGGCCTGTCGATTTCTCCAACTCTTTTCAGTTTGCTTTCTATCACCCGAGTCCTGGTCTCCGCGCTGTCAATGGAATTGCTGGCCTCCTGAAGTTTCTTTCTTGTCTTCTTCAGGATTTCACCGAATTTGCAAAACTCCTGCTGTATGGAACTTAAAATTTCCCATATTTCGTTTGAATGCGCCTCTATCGCCAGCGTATTGAACCCCATTCTCAGACTGTTCAGGAAAGCCGACAAGGTTGTCGGTCCTGTTATGGTTATTCTATACTCCCTTTGGATTTCCTCGAATATGCCAGGGGTTCTCAGAACCTCGGCATACAAGCCCTCGTAAGGTAAAAACATGACTGCAAAAGGCGTCGTTTCCGGAGGATGGACATATTTATCCCTTATATCCTTCGCATACCTTTTTATAACTGTCTCCAACCTCTTTCTGCTTGCACCGATTTCATCCACATCGCCAATCTCGTATGCATCCGACAATTTCACATACTCTTCTGTTGGGAATTTCGAGTCTATGGGAAGCCATATGTTCCCTGAGTTTTTGCTTTTACCCGGCAATTTTACTGCAAACTCGACATATCCGCCCTTTTCCGGATGTGTTTTTACATTCTTTCCATACTGCTCCGGAGCCAATATCATTTCGAGAATCCCCTGCAACTGGTATTCACCCAAAACGCCTTTTGTCTTTACATTGGAAAGCACCTTTTTAAGGTCTCCAACTCCCGCCGCCAGCGACCGCATTTCTCCGAGGCCCTTCTGAACCTGTTCCAGGTTTGAGCTTACAGACTTGAACGATTCCGAAAGCCTTGTTTCCAAAGTGCTGCTCAGCTTTTCGTCAACAGTCTCCCTCATTCTTTCAATCTTTTGGCTGTTGTCTATCCTTATTCTCTCCAGCTTTTCATCTATCTTGTCAATAACCTGTCCAAGCTTTTCATCGTTGCTGTTTCTTATCCGCTCTATGAGAATTGTAAAAGAATCATACTGTTGCTTCTCAATCAACATGTTTTCGCCAAGCCGCTTGAGAAGAGAGTCTTCAAATTGTTTAAGGCTTCTGCTCATTTCCATCCGGTTTGCCGCTATGTCGTTTTTTAATCCCATCTCCATACGGGCGCTGTTCTGTTCCTGAAAATCTATTTTGCCCGCCAATGTCTCAAAATTTGTTTCCTGTTGCAATTTTTTTACTTTTCCAAGAAGGTTAATCACCATTAAAAGTAGAATTATTACAATTGATGCAATTATGGTTATTATGAACAATGGATTCGAAATTATTTCAGCCATGACATCCCCCTTTCAATCATTATCATTTTAACACAAACAAATGTTCTGCACATCAATTTGACATTAAAATAATTTAAGCCATGGCTGCAATGAAACCATATATCTGCAAGGAGGACCCCAATGACAAATTCTCACATGGAAAGATACAATATTTTGAATACATACAAGGATGACAATTATCAAAAGATCACACTCGCAAGCGAAAAAGAGAATCCGGAAAACATTGTACTCCTTAACGTGATAAAAAAAGAGTTTCTTGATGATGCCGATTCGCTCGATAAATTCAGGAATTGCATTGAAAATCTGGTCTTTTCCGAGGAACGCGAAAATGAGATAGTTTTGGCGACTTCATATAAAAAGGGCTTTCCGATTTCCAAATACATACAGTATTACAATCCCATACTGAAAACAAGAATTAACTTCGTATACGAGTACCTGGACAAGATAACCGATTACGATTGCCTTGACCTTAAACCGGCCAACTCGCTGATAAACGAATCCCAGGTCATAATCGAAAGGAATGCAGTCAAATTCAACGACTTGCTTGTCATTGACGATTCTTTTGAAAAACCCGGTGATTTCAAGGATATATGCCGTACCGTGCATGAAGCACTGACGCTTTTCATTTTCGGCGAATTGAAGATTCCGTCGGAAAAACTAAGGGAACTGCCCGACGAACTGAAAAGTTTCCTTTGCGATTTAAAAGACAACAATAGAAAATACTTGTCCATCAAAGAAATTTTCAGGGATTTCAAGAACATTTACCTATACAACCTATATCTGGACGATGCAAATTCCGAGCTTCTGATGAAGGATGTCAGGGATTCTGTCAAGTCGTCGGATGAAAGGCCTCTCCCCATCTATAATCCCATAAATGCATTCGGGCTGGTTTCAAACCCTTCGGAAAAACCGTTGGGTGAATCATCTTCCCAAAAGGTCCCTGAAAAACCCGTTGGAACTTTTGGAGACGGAAATGATGATGAAGCGGAACCTGCCGATGAAAAATCCTATGTGGATGAAGCAGTGGAAGCTGGACCAATTTTCGAAGATGTCGGTGACGACAGTTCCGAGGGCTCTATTGAGAAAGCAATCCCGTACTCAAACGGCGACAACGGAGAAAATCCGGAAATAGAACCGATTGACCAAACACGCAATTACTCTGACGAGAATTTGGAAGACAGTGAAAGGGATTCCATGGATGAAAGCGATGGGTACGGGGATGAAAACGAGGATGACGGATTCCTTTCGGACTCAAGCTTCTACGACTATGAAAAAGACTACGAAGATCTTTTCAGTTCCAACGAGGCGATTTATGAATCCCCCAAAATACCCAAGGAAAACAAAAAGAGCAAAAAGGACAGAAATGTTGTCGCAATAATTCTGATTGCCGCCCTTCTCGCAATAATCTTGACTGTATGCAGCAAAAATAATTTGCTGTTCTTCAAGGACGATCTTCCTGTCGCATCTTTTGAACACGAACGTCTTTACGATGAATGGATATTCAAGCTCGAAGATGCTGAGATCGACATACAATCGTATGAGTGGACCGTAAAACAAAACGGAAAAGATGTTTTGGCCGCAATCGGGCCGGTATTCAAGTTCAATGAGACATCGCTTGAAGAAGGCGAATTCACGGTTTACCTCAAAATAAAAAATGATGACGAAAACTGGGAAAGGACATATTCGGACAACTATTACAATATAGTAAGCGATATAGATTCCATCAACATAGATTCCAATCCCGAGCAGATAAAAGAACAATTTGATTCCCTTTCAGTCGAGTATCCTTTTGAAGATTCCATTTCAAAAGACGACACAGTAT
>PKTO01000198.1 GCA_002869095.1 Clostridiales bacterium | reverse complement strand
TTTTGAAGAACATTATGATTGTCCTTCCGTTTACCGTCGGCACCGCTTCAACAAGCTCCCAGCCTTCGCTTACCAGCCTGTTGATGAAATCCTGGTCTTTTTTCGACATTACAAGGTTTGTGGCTCCTGCAGTCTTTATATGTTCAACTTTGTATTCCCACATTTCAATCCTCCTTTTCCAGCAATTCTTCAACATTCTTGACGTACGATTTTGAAAATGCCACGCAATCTTCAAAGAGGCCTTCCACTTTCACCCTCGACCTTTCGAGCTCATCGGATGAATTTCCGTTAAGAACGATGCGGTCCTTATGGACTTCCATTTCACACAAGAGGTCGCTCCCGTCAAGCAACAGATAATATTCCGATTCCTTGTCCCTTTCATCCAAAATGAATGAATCCGCCATACTTAATTTTTCCTGAAAACTCTTTCTGTCCGCAATTATATAGACGGCTGAATGAACTTCGACTGTCCCATCATCCTGCTTCAAATCAATGTCTTCGATGATTTCAATCATTTTGTAAAAAATCCATTGGTTGCTTTCAGCATAACTTTTAAACGAAACATAGCCTTTTATGTTGCAGTACGATTCGTATGCCTCCCGCAATTTCCCCTTCACCGTTTCGGCAATCTTTCGATCGACTGACGCAGACAAATGGCCGCTTGCGTAAAAATCGCCGTCAATCGCATATATGCGGCCGATGAAAATATCGCCTTTTTTCAATTTTTCTCCCGTTTGAACGTCGATTTTTTGCCCGCTTATTATGTCGTTGAACACCGAAGGTTTGCCGACCGGCACATCGATCGCTTCACAAACTTTCATTTCCGAATGCGACCAGCCATCGAGAACATGCTTCTCATCTTCCGCAATGTCTTTATTGCCGTCAATAAACAGTTCCAACAGGCTTTTACCGCCCAAATTCACATTGAATATGCTCCACTTGTCAAATCCCGAAAGGCTCCCGATGTTCCTGGCATATAGGTTCTGAAAATCCTCAATTTCCACTTTTGCCGATTCGACTCCGTAAACATACACATCGTCCAGCAATTTTTCTTCAATTTCAATCAATTTATGATAGTCCATTATGACACCTCTTTCCGTATTTATGTTATCATCATCTTAAGGAGTGATGCTTATGCCAACTGTAAAAATATATCATAAAAATCCTTATATAAAGGAGTTTCATGCAAACATAACAAAAATAGATCAAAAACCTGGCAAGGATGTCCATATCAAACTGAATCAAACCGCTTTCTACCCGGAAGGCGGCGGACAGCCATGCGATTTGGGCTTCATCGGCGATTTTCGAGTGAAAAGGGTTTTTGAAGAAGACGGCGATGTTTTCCATGTGATCGAGGGAATTCCCAAGCAATTCGAAAATCTGCCGTGCGTCATAGACTGGAAAAGGCGTTTCGACTTCATGCAGCAGCATCTTGGACAACACATACTTTCAGCTTCTCTCGAAAAGCTTTTCGAAGCTGAAACCGTAGGTTTCCATCTTACCGAAGACAATCTTACAATCGACATAGACAAGCAATTGGATTCAAGCGATCTCGACCGCATCGAATATTTCGCAAACCAGATAATATACGGCAATCTATATGTGAAGACGCATTGCCCCTCAAACCAATCGGAGCTCGCATCCTTCCCTTTGAGAAAAGATGTGGCAGGCTATTCAAACCCCAGAATAGTTGAAATAGACCAGTTCGACTATTCGCCATGCGGCGGCACGCATCCAAAACGTACCGGCGAGGTTGGAATCATAAAAATACTCAATTGTTCCACGCACCGGGAAGGGCTGCGCATTGAATTTGTCTGCGGAAACCGAGCTTTAAAAGATTATGCCGAAAAAACATCGGTATTGTCAAGCCTCAAGTCCGAGCTCTCATGCAGTGAAAAGGATTTGCCAACGCGATGCGCAGGAATGAAAAACGACCTGAAGGAAATCACTTCAAAGAGCAAAAGGACTTCAGAGAGACTGCTTGATTATCAAATCGATGAAATGTACGGCAATAGCCGAATACACAACGGCCATCGTCTTGTCTCGCATGTTTTCGAAACCGACAATTTGAAGGATGCGAGCGTTTTGACATCCAAGGTTCTCAAAAGGGATCCATCGGCGATACTCATTCTGGCATGTCCGGGAATCGATTTTACAACAGTCCTTTTAGCCTCTTCCACTTCGGAAAATCCACTCGACCTCAATCTTGTCCTGAAGGACCTGCTTGACAAATACAATGGAAGAGGAGGCGGCAAAGCCCACCATGCACAAGGAATCATAGGCGGCGAAGTTCCTCCGGATCAACTGCTTCACGTTTTGCAAAGCAAAATAACTTTAGAGCTTGAAAAATCCAAAAACAAATAATCGGATGAAATACGCCTATGCAACCGGAACAAAAGCCGGTTGCTTTTCATTTTGTCCTATAAACAAGCCTGTTATTGTCCATTTGAGCGACAGCAAAGCCTTCGTTGCACAAATGGCTGAGATGAGCCGATATTGTTGTTCTATTTAAAAAATGCTGGCCTATGTTCATCGAAACGCCGAGTCTGTCCATGGATGATGTCAACAGTTCCTCCAAGGATGCCGGCTCTGCCATTTCATCGAGCAATATTCGATTGACCCTGAATATCGCATCCCTGTTTTTTTCAATCAAATCCTTAAGCCCGTCAAATCCAAAAACGTCTCCATGGCTTGGCACATAGTACTCCGCATCGGATTTTTCCAGAAAGTCCAGTGTTTTCAGATGACCCGTTATGTCCGATGAATACATCAATTTATACTTTTCAATTATCTCAAGCGAGAAAATGGCGTCCCCTGTAAAAAAAACTCCTTCTTCCGTTTTAAAGCCTACCATGCCGGGGCTGTGCCCCTTCAAATCGACGATTTCCACGCTTCTTCCTGCGACATCAATATGATTCGAATCGAAAATCCCGCACGAACATTCCTTTGCCATCAGAAATTTGTTCTTGAGAACCTTCAAAGGCTCGGCCCCGTAAAGATAGAAGGGTTCCATTATGTTGTTGTTTATCATGGCCGCCTCAATTTTAGACGATGTGATTTCGCATCCGGTCTTTTGCTGCAAATAGTGGTTTCCGCCCCAATGGTCGGCATGCGAATGGGTGTTCCAGATGGATTTGATGCTCAGCCCTTGCGTTTCAAGCTCCCTGTGGATCTTTTTGGCCTTGTCCGTATCGTTTCCGGAATCAATCAGTATCGCTTCTTTACCGTCTATCAGAACCCCGACATTCGTAGGGCTCTTCAAGTAATGGGCACATCCCTTTATCTGTTTGAGCTTCATTTGGCCACCTCGTTTATGCCCGTTTTGGGAAGCCCTCCATTCAATACCGAAATGATGTTTTCGGCGGCAATATCCGCCATTTTGCCCCTTGTTTCCCTGGTCGCGCTTCCAAGGTGAGGACAAAGAACCGCATTTTCAAGCGATGAAAGGCCATCCGCAAGCTTGGGCTCGTTTTCATAAACATCGAGTCCGGCGCCTGCTATGACACCATTTTCAAGCGCTTCAACGAGCGCTTTCTCATCCACGACGGGTCCTCTTGATGTATTTATGAGTATGCTCGATCTTTTCATTGACTCAAGCGCAGCCCGGTCTATCAGATGGTGTGTTTCTTTTCCCAAAGGAACGTGCACGCTCACTATGTCGGATTCGGAAAGCAATTTTTTTATAGAAACATATTTTGCCCCCAAATTTTCAACATCTTTTTTTCTGCTTCTATTGTAGTAGACAATATCCATTCCGAATCCCACAGCCCTTCTGGCGACAGCTGTGCCGATTCTTCCCGCCCCGATTATTCCCAAGGTCTTTCCCGAAACGCTTCGGCCAAGCATGAATTCCGGCCCCCAGCCCTTGTATAGGCCGTTTCTTGTCAGCCGGTCAGCCTCCGGAATGCGCCTCGCACACGCAAGAATAAGCGCAAAAGCCATGTCTGCAGTATCGTCAGTAAGAACATCGGGCGTATTGCTTAGGTATATGCCCCTCTCGGTAGCGGCATCGACATCCATGTTGTTGTATCCCACTGCATAGTTTGCTATTATTTCAACTCCGGCCGCGGCATCCATAAGATTTCCGTCAACCCTGTCCGAAAGCATCGTTATTATTCCATGTTTGCCCTTTGCCTCTTCAAGAAGCTCCTCATAGGTAAGATTCCTGTCCAAATGATTGTATGTGAAATCAAATTGCTCGCTTAGCCTTTCCATTGCCATTCCCGGCAATTTCCGGCTTGAAAAAACTTTTTTCCTTTTGTTCAAATGAACCACCTCCATAATAAAAATTATAGCATAAAGCGTGCATCTTGAATTTCTATTTTGAATATTGCGCTTGGTGAAACCCCTGCAGTCATGATAAAATAGGATTGAAAGGGTGATGAAATGATTATATGTTCAGCAATTGCAATAGGATACGTCCTCGGCGCTATCCCATTTTCGTTTATTGTCGGAAAATATTATGGAAAAATAGACATAAGGACCGTAGGAAGCGGTAATTCAGGAGCAACAAACGTATTCAGGTCCCTTGGCAAAAAGGCAGCCGCAATGGCTTTTGCGGGAGACTTCCTGAAAGGCGTTGCCGCTGTACTGATTGGAATGGCGCTTTGGGGATACGACTACGGAATAATCGCCGGCGCAGGGGCCATATTGGGCCATTGCTACCCTGTCACATTGAAATTCAAGGGTGGGAAAGGAGTTGCCACATCCGCAGGCGTGCTGCTCGCATTGAACCCGATGCTCATCGTCTATCTTTTGCCTCTTTATATTGTTCTGGTTAAAGTCTTCAAGATAGTTTCGCTTTCTTCCATAATAATTGCGGCGGCCACTCCCATCTTAAGCTACTTCATGGGAATGCCGGACAACTTCCTCAGATTCGCGCTTGTCGCCTCTCTCTTTGTCATTTATAGGCACAAATCAAACATACAAAGGCTTCTTGCCGGCGAAGAAAAAAAGACAATATGAAATACGCATCAAAAAACGGATTCCCAAGGGAATCCGTTTTTATTCTAGTATTGGCGGGAACGTGTGGGAATCGAACCCACCCAGGACGCTACTAACGCCCCACAACTGGTTTTGAAGACCAGAGGGCACACCAGCACCCATCCGCTCCCGTATTCATGACTCGATTTAGAATTATATCACAAGTAAATCGATTTTGGAATACCATTTCTTGCACATGAATCAATTAAAATGGTATTCTTCTGTTTCCATCCCTTTTGGTTATTTTAGCGTTGTCATAATGCTCGAGCAGCGCGATTGCATATTTTCGGGACAAATTGAAAGCTTCCTTGAATTCTTTTAGGCTTATGAATCCCTGCTTGGAAAGTATTTCCTTGACTTTTTTCAGTATTCTTTCATATGAAGCCTTAGAATAGTACAATTCCTCGTCAATCTTAACAATGCTTCCTTCCTGAAGCAGATATTCGAAAACAGGCATTTCCTTTTTTCCTATGCCGAGCTTTGCCTTTATTGTTGTGAAATTATCGGGTGTTAGGTCCGCTCCGTCATAATACTCAAGCAGTTCCCGGGCTAATTTGGAATCTCTTTCCGTCAATTCTATTTCGAAATTCTTAAGCCTGACTGTATGCCCTTCTACTATCAATGAACCGCCTTCAGACATTTTCGCAAGAAGCTTTTCAAATATGTCTCCGCTTCGCTCTCCAATCAATTTGTTTTTCAATTCTTCCTTGGGAACACCCCTCTTGTATGGGTTGCCAATATGGTATTCATTTGTTATTTTCAGGGCCTTTTCCTCAATGGCTTCGAAGCTTTGAACATGTATGTAGGATTCATTCAGGGGATATATGCAATCTTCCCCGAGCAACTCCTCTATGCAGGACTTTACTTCCCCTGACTCAAATCCCGTCGATTTCTGGATTGCCTGCATGTCCATCACGTGCCCGGGAGCAGTTCTTATAAGCTGCTCGATTATATCCTTCTTGTTTCCCCCGCTTTTCAATTCCAGAGTTTCAAGGGTGTCTTCGCTGAATCTTTTATGCTTTTGGGGATTGGTGTCTATCACTTCCCCTCCTCCAACAGTCTCAAGCGGAGAATAGTATCTTACTACGAAAAGATCTCCATACTTGAAGGCATGCGTCTTCTCCAGCCTGAGTTGGGCGTAACAGGTTTCGCCCGGTTCAAGCACTTCCCTGTCGAGCAAGACCAGCCGGCAAAGTATTTCGGCTGATCCGTGGTAGAGCCTCAACCGTGTCCAGTTTTCCAGTCTTCTTTTTTCATCTTTGGTAAGTGAAAGCTTTACATCAACCATCATGGTATTTTCCATCGAATCGGTTTCGGCTATGACCTCTCCCCTCTCCAATTCATTTTTCTTGAGGCCCGCAATATTCAACGCGGCTCTCTGCCCGGCATACACCGTATCCACATCTTCCCCGTGGACCTGTATGTTCCTTATTTTGGCTTTCTTCATGCTTGGATAAACGTCGAGAGTATCGCCTTTTTTTATGGAACCCTCCATCAGCGTTCCCGTTACGATCGTTCCGTATCCTGTCAGGCTGAACACCCTGTCAATAGGTATTCTGGCCGGTTTCGCGTAATCCCTTTCCCCTACATTCCCGCTCATTTCGTCAAGCTTTTCCACAAGCTCGCCTATCCCCCTGCCGCTTATTGAATCGACTTCCAGAATTTCAGATTCCTCAAGAAATGTCCCCTCAACCCGGCTTGCAACGTCTTCCTTTACAAGATCGAGCCATTCGCGGTCAACCGTGTCGCATTTTGTCAGCACAATCAGGCCTTTCGGTATGTCCAGAAAGCTCAGTATGTCCATGTGCTCCTTTGTCTGCGGCATTATTCCCTCGTCAGCCGCGACGACAAGAACCACTATGTCCATTCCTATTACTCCGGCAAGCATATTTTTGATGAATTTTTCATGTCCCGGGACATCGATTATTCCAGCCCTTTTCCCTCCGGGCAAATCAAAATAAGTGAATCCCAAATCTATGGTGATTCCCCTTTTCTTTTCTTCCTTAAGGCGGTCTGTGTCTCTCCCGGTCATAGCCTTTATAAGGGTGGTCTTGCCATGGTCTATATGGCCTGCCGTCCCTATTATGACATGCTTCATCATATATCAATCCCTTCCTGCAATTTTCCAAACGCTTCAGCCACGGCATCGAACTGGCAGTCCAAAATGGTCCTGACGTCCAAAACCACTTTTTCATCGTTTATCCTTGCGATCACCGGCGGAATGTTCTTTCTCAAACCGATCTCCATCCTATATGACGAGAGCTTGCCGCTTCTTGCGGACACCACGTATGTTTTAAGCTTCTCTAGAGGCATCGAACCTCCTCCTACCTGCGATTGGCCTTCTTCAACATCAACTTCGAAATCCGGAGTTCGGCTTCTTATCATTTCAGCCAATTTCAAGGCCCTCGCCTTGAGAGACTCTGCCGATGCAGTCAGGAACTTCAAAGTCGGAATATTTTCAAGCGCTTCATCCTCATCCAGATAGTGCCTGAAAGTCGCCTCAAGCCCTGCCAAGGTCATTTTGTCAACTCTGAACGCCCTGGTGAAAGGATTTTTTTTCATTTCGTCAAGATATTTCTTTTTGCCCACTATCACTCCTGCTTGTGGACCCCCGAGCATTTTATCGCCGCTGAAAGTAACCACATCAGCATAGCGAACCGCTTCCTGCACCGTTGGTTCTCCAGCCATACCGTGTTTGGAAAAATCTATGAGGGTTCCGCTTCCTATATCCTCCAAAACGGGTATGCCCGTTTTCTTTCCTGTTTCAGCAAGTTCCCATACAGGAACTTCCTCTGTGAAACCGAGTATCCTGTAATTGCTGGTATGCACCTTGAGCAACACCCCTGTGTTCTCGTTTATGTTTTCCTCATAATCCCTTAAATGGGTCTTGTTCGTTGTGCCGACTTCCCTAAGTATCGCTCCGCTCTGCCTCATGACATCGGGAACCCTGAAGGAACCCCCTATTTCAACAAGCTGTCCGCGGGAAACTATGGCCTCCCTGCCTTCGGACAAAGTATTAAGGGCAAGCAAGACGGCGTCCGCATTGTTGTTTACGACAAAAGCCGCTTCAGCCCCTGTAATTTTACAGATTATCTCCTCAATATGGCTGTACCTCAAGCCTCTTTTCCCACTTTCCAAATCGTATTCGAGAGTGGAGTAATTTGCCGCAACCTGCTTTATCCTCTC
>PKTO01000286.1 GCA_002869095.1 Clostridiales bacterium | reverse complement strand
CTGCCGTACCAGGATGTGCCTGCAAATGAAGCCGCGGCTATTGCGGAAGCCTGCGTTCTGCTGAAATATCCGCAAACGTCATAACCCCGGCTTTTCAAAAACTTTCCGTAAGCTTTTCCTACTCTTCCTCCGCCTACAAATCCTATTCTCATTTGAGGATCCCCCTTTCAAAACAAATGCCCGCCGGTTTAAACCGGCGGGCATACAAAAACAAAACAATAAAAGCCTTCCTAAGCAGTTGCATAGAAAGGCGAATTTATCAAAATAATCTTGTCACCTCTGTCTCGGTCCATTGGCTCAGAGCAGAATTTCATGGTTATTCAATTGTAAAATCCAAATAGTTTCAGTGCGGCTCGAAATCGATACCGCCTGCGGCAAGTCTATCACAAAACAATAAAATTATCAAGTACGCGATTATTGTCCCAGCATGGTCACATCCATGTGCGGATATGGGATTTCGATTCCGTTTTTGTCGAAAGCTTCCTTGACCTGCTCCTGCATGTCGAAATAAACAGTCCAGTAATCTTCTTTTTCAACCCATGGCCTCACAACAAAATCTATGGAGCTGTCGCCGTGTGAAACGACTCTTATAAAGGGTGCCGGCTCCTTGAGAACAAGGTCGTGGCTGTCGCAGATTTTGGAGATTACCTCCTTCACCTTGCTTATGTCGGAATCATACGAAACACCGAATTTCAAGTCCACCCTTCTCATTTCTTCAGATGAATAATTTGTCACGCTGTTGTTGGAAAGATTTCCGTTTGGAATTACTATTGTTTTATTGTCAGGCGTCAAAAGCACCGTATATAGTATCTGTATTGCTTGGACAGTGCCTCCGAATCCTCCGGCTTCTATGTAGTCTCCAATGTTGAAAGGCCTGAAAACAAGTATCAGCACTCCGCCCGCAAAGTTCGAAAGGCTTCCCTGCAAAGCCAGTCCTATGGCAAGTCCGGCGGCTCCCAATATGGCTATGAAGCTGGTGTTTGGAACCCCAAGAATAATGACAACCGTGACAGCAAGCAGTATTTTAAGCGCTATTTTAACGAATGAATTTATGAATTTAACCAAAGTTATGTCCGCATCGCTTCTCTTCAAAATCCTGTTTATTATTTTCATAAGCCATTTGATTGCGTAGGCACCGACAAACCAAACGACAAGCGCCCCCAAAATTCTCATTGCGGCTGTAGTTATGAAAGCTTTTACAATAAGCCAAGTCTCGTAATTCATATGTTTCCTCCCTGTTTTTTTATTTTTATTCTTTTACCCCTATTCTCCGAGTTTATTCGTTTTCCAATTCCATAACCTTTGTTCCTTCTTCCAATTCATTTCCCGGGGAAAGCACTACAAGGTCACCCTCCGATATTCCGTTTTCTATGGCAAAATAATCATTGCCCTCGAAAATTACGCTTACGGGCCTTAGGACCGTTTTTCCTTCTTCGACGACAAACACATGCGGCTTTTCGCCAATTTCAAAGACCGCATTGTCCGGAACCCTCAGCACATCATTCATTTCCCTTGTTATTATCCTTACGTCAACTTCATATCCCAGACGGATTTTGTCCGAAAGGGTTTCCGAAACCATATCCACCTTGACCCTCTTCTGCTCTATTCCCAATTCGGAAATCTTGCTGAAGGCTTTAGGTGATATTCTCTCCACAAGGCCTCTTGTTTCCGCAAGTCCTATGTCTTCGTTTTCAATCAGGACAGTCTGTCCCTTTTTGACATCGCCGACATCGCTTACCAGCACATCAGCTTCAAGAAACAACTCTTCAAGGCTTCCCAACTCGAAAAGAGGCATTCCCGGAGTTATATACTCTCCTTCCTTTACATGAAGCAGGGTGACCTGTGTATCCTCGTTGGATGTGATTGTCAATTTGTCGCGGTTATTCTCCAACAGGTCTATTTCATAGCCTATTGTCCGGCTTTGCGCTTTTGCGCTGTTGTATTGGCTTAGAGCCTGGCCGTAGGTCTGCTGTGCGACTTCATAAGCGGTCTGCGCCTTTAAAAAATCATCATTGCTGACTGCTCCCTCTTGGAAAAGCTTGTCCATATTTCCCAAGGTTCGTGAAGCCTCGTCCCTTGCAATGCGCGCCGATTCAACATATGAATATGAAGCCGAAGCATCGGCCCCGCTCAATTGGGCTGTCAAACTCTTGATTTGAAGCTCTATGTCGTCTCCCTCAACCGTTGCAAGGATGTCGCCCTTTTGTACCGAATCGCCTTCCCTTACCATCACATCCTTCAACACTCCGCTTACGTCCGAATAAATGACACGCTCATTGTCGGACTTCGCATAAGCAGTCTCTTCGACATATTCAAGCACCTGCCCCTTTTCGACGTAGCCGACCTCCACCGGAAGGCCTTTGTCTTGCGAGGATATGTAATAAAATCCCCCGGCTGAAACTATGAGCAAGACCATTGCAATCGTCGCCCATTTTTTCATTTTTTTCTTTTTTTGATTGTTGCTGTTTTTAAAAAGTTCCGTGAATTTCTTGACAATTTTCATAAGGGCCTCTCTTTAAGTTATTCTGTTCTTGAGCGCTTCGATGAAATCCAATCTCTTTATCTTGTGAGAACTGAAGTACTGGGCAAGCAACACATAAAAAACTGTCAACCCTGCGGCATATATATACGAATTCGTTTCAACGGGCGCGGTCATTGTATAAAATTCCGTTTGGAACGATGTCTGCAAAAGTTCCATGAGCCACCTTCCCAATGGAATACCTAGTAAAATGCCGAACGCCGTCATAATAAGGTTTTCCTTCAAAACTATTCGATTGATTTCTTTTTTTGAAAATCCCATTATGCGCAGCGATGAAAATTCGAGCCTGCGTTCATTTATGCTCATCATAGTTGAATTAT
Organism: Clostridiales bacterium; assembly: GCA_002869095.1. Classification (GTDB taxonomy): domain Bacteria; phylum Bacillota; class Clostridia; order Peptostreptococcales; family BM714; genus BM714. Next base: position 5,325 of record PKTO01000286.1, on the reverse strand, counting down.
AGACTATTGCAAAACCGATTATTCCCGCAAACAATGCATAAACGGAAAGACCCGCATATGTGAGCTTAGTGAACTCCTTGAAAATATTTTTCAGGTCTTCAAGCGAGTTTACAGACGACACATTCTTGACATCTTCCATTTTTTCTTTGACCCTGTCTGTAGAGTCTATCATCACCCCTGTTATCATACCTTCGTCGAGAAGCTTCTCCTGCATGAAATCGATGTCCAAGTATGCATTGAGTCCCAAGCTCTGTTTGACTACCCCGTCAACCTTGATTCTGACATCGTCCTTAAACGGAATAAAGTTCTTTACATTCACAATGTCGCCTTTTTCAACATCCAATATGTATGCCATGGGTTCGCTTATCAGCATTCCGCCGGGAGAAAGGCTGAGGATGCCACCATCCGAGCCGGCCAAATTATAAAATTCCGTATCCGGTTTAAGGCCTATTACGCTTACCACCTTGCTTTTCCAGCCATTTTCAATCTCAAACGGAAATTCAATCTTCCCTTCTATGCCTGTCACATCGACCAATTCCCTTATTTCCATTACCGAATGTTCCGAAAGCGGCTTGGTGTAGGCAATTTCATAGTCCATCCGCATGAACTCTCCATACTGGTCATAGAACATCGCCTCGAAAACATTAAGCATGTGTGCAGGCATAAGCGCTGTAGCGAATGTTACAGCAATGCCTACGGAAAGGAATACAAACCTCTTCCTGCTTCTGAAAACATTCCTCCATACTACCTTCCAGCTGAAACTGATGTGTTTCCATATGAAAGTGATTCTTTGTATGTATGTCTTTCCAATTTTTTTGGGAGGCTCCGGCCTCATTGATTCTGCAGGCATTATGCCGAGTATGCTTCTCGCACCCCAAAGCCCTGCCCCTATGCAATAGATTGCGCTGAGCAAGAAACCCATCCCAAGATAATTCCATGAAAATATCCTCACCTTGAAGGGTATCCTGTAAAACTCCTGATACAGATTCGCCATGGGCCCCGAGAACAGATACCCTACAAAAACCCCTATCAGGGATCCTATTGCCCCTATGATGAATGCGTGTTTCGCATAGTGCATCAGTATGTCCCTGTTCCTGTAGCCTATTGCCTTCAGCACACCAATTGAAGTACGGTCGTTTTTGACCATGCGAGAAATCATGATGGCTATTATTGCAGCCGCCACGCCAAGAAAAACCATGGGTATTACATTTGCCATTTGTTTGGCTCCCCTTATTTCCTCGGCCACTATGCGGTCGCTCATGTGGTCTTCCCGTCTTATTATGCGCTGCACGCCGTATCTTTCAAGCTCTTTTTCAAGCTCGTCCTTGAATATGCCGTCCTCGTCCGGATTCTTCAATTTTATCAGGACTTCGTTGTAGGACTTCGAATATCCGAAAACCTGCTGCGCAAATTCTTCCGAAACGAATAGAATTCCGTATTTCGTAGGTTGGGGCAAAAGATTTTGCTCGTCTTCCATCAAATATATATATTCCGGGCTGCCCGCAATGCCCTTGACTTCAAGATCGTACTCCTTCCCTCCGATTTGAGGATGGACCACGTCTCCAACTTCTATTCCCCTAGCTTCGGCAAACTGTTCCAGAACCAATACATCTCTTCGCCCGTCCTGGATCCATCCACCTTCCAGTATGTATAAATCATTTATTCTGTTTTCCGCCTCCGGTATGGACGATATGCCCACATTGACCTTTTCGTCCTTGTCCTCGACCTCAAGAGGCGTCTTGAAAAAAACTCTTCCCTGCACAGATTCGACACGCGGCATTCTTCTTATGCGTTCAATGCCGGATTCGTTTATCTTCATCAGCTCTACGCTTACATCCTGAAAATTGTTGAGTTCATAATACTTTTGCGCTCCCACTTCCAAGTCCATAACAGCCAGGGAAATGGCCACATAACTCATTATTCCTACAGCAACCACCATCGAAACTGCGACAAACTGCCCTTTTGCTTCCCTTATATGACGGTATAGCCGCAGATTGAATTTCTTCATCACCATACAATCCTTTCAGGCGGTATAGGCTCTTCATTGTACTTGTCGGAAATTATCCGTCCGCTTCTCATCTTGACAACGCGGTCGGCCATGTCGGCAATTGCGGCGTTGTGGGTTATTATCATCACCGTCTTGCCGTGCTTCTTGTTGACTTTGTCTAGCAAAGACAAAATGGAAAGGCCTGTCTTGAAATCCAAAGCCCCAGTAGGCTCGTCGCAAAGCAATATGTCCGGATTTTTCGCTACAGCCCTTGCGATTGCCACCCTTTGCTGCTCTCCCCCGCTCATCTGTGAAGGAAAATGGTCCATGCGGTCATTGAGATTGACTTCTGCCATCACCAAATCCACTTCCAACGGATTTTCGCATATTTCAGAAGCAAGCTCGACATTTTCCCGGGCGGTCAGGTTGGCCATCAAATTATAGAACTGGAATACGAACCCCACCCGGTTTCTTCTGTACATGGTCAGCTTGCTGTCGTCGTACAAAGTAATCTCGTCGTCCCTGAAAAACACATTTCCGCCGGAAGGCACATCCATGCCTCCTATAATGTTGAGCAAGGTGCTTTTCCCGGAACCGCTCGGCCCCAGTATTACCACAAACTCGCCTTCATAAATTTCAAAGGAAGCGTCTTCAAGAGCTCTGACCTCAACTTCTCCCATCTGATAATATTTGCTTATTTTCTCAGCCTTCATCAACATTTTTTTACCCGCCATGAGGATTGTCTCCCTTTATGTGCCCAATGCTGAAACAAAAAGAATCCGCCCATAAGAACGTGCCCGCATATGCTTCCCATAATAGAAAATTTTATATTTATAAAAACGAATCACAAATAATTTCCGCTTTTATTCACTTCACCGGTTTATAGTATATTCCATCTGCCAGAATTTTTCCTTCGAATTCTTCATAACGGATTCCCGCAAGCATATGTTTCTGTTTCTTTCGAAATGAAAGCGATGCAAAATTGGGAGTCGGGTATATAATTGTCTCAGAAAATATGCCTTCCACGCCCGATGCCTTCAAATCCTTTATGAACCGTCTGTACATAGCGCTTCCGACACCCTTGCCGCTGCAGTTTTTCATTATCGCTATCTTGTCAACCAATACAAAATTTTCCGTTTTGCTTAAATCGAATTCAGGCGACCAATGAACCTTTGAAATCCAATCCGGATTCTCCGAAAGCCACTGTTCCTTTGTGTAGGCCATTAAGAATCCGACCGTTTCACGTTCATTGGCGACATAAAAATAATCAAGCTTGTCCACCATTTTGCTGAAAGTTTTCATGAAATGCTCCGGGTCGGATTTATAGTCGTCCATTAAAAATCCGCTGTACGAATCCTTCTCTCTCGTCCCGACGCTTTTCGCTACCCTGTAAATGCCTGCAACATCTTTCTTTTCGGCTTTCCTTACGCTGACCTTTTCCGTGTCGATTCTTTTGTAACTATTAATCGGTGCTTCATCGTCTCTTGATTCCATAATATCCCTCCATTTGATTTCCATAAAAACAACCTCATCATTGTTTATACCCTTATCATATATCAAATGAACATCAATAGACAAATTTGAAACTGCCTGTTTGAGCAATCCAGGTCTCCCGTTCCTGTTTTAAACAGGCAATTTCAGGCTCGATCCATAAATTCTTTCTTTTTCAGCCCAATAGATTTTCAGGATTCAAAGGATAAAGCTCCTCCAATACAAATACCCCGTCCTTCCTTACGAGAACGTCGTCAAAATAAATTTCTCCGCCTCCGTATTCCGGTCTCTGTATGCAAACCAAATCCCAATGAATTGACGAATCATTTCCATTTGAAGCTTCTTCATAACATCTTCCAGGAGTAAAATGAAAGCTTCCTTTGATTTTCTCATCGAACAGGGTGTCCTTCATAGCCTTTTCTATATAGGGATTTACGCCTATTGCAAATTAACCTACGTATCTTGCCCCTTCGTCAGTATCGAACACATCGTTTATTCTCTTTGTGTCATTGGCCTTGGCTTCCACTATTTTGCCGTTTTCAAAATCAAGCACAATATTTTCATATGTGACGCCTTGGTATACAGCCGGGCAATTGTATGAAATCCTTCCATTTACAGAATCCTTTACAGGAGCCGTGAAAACCTCGCCGTCCGGTATGTTCATTTCACCGGCGCATTTTATGGCGGGAATTCCCTTTATCGAGAAGCTAATGTCCGTACCCCCACCTTTTATGCGCACTCTGTCCGTCTTCTCCATTATTTCCACAAGACTGTCCATGGCATCCGACATCTTTCCATAGTCAAGATTGCATACCTTGAAATAAAAATCCTCAAAGGCTTCAAGACTCATGTCTGCCAATTGCGCCATTGAATAATTCGGGTATCGCAGTATTACCCATTTTGTATTGTTTACCCTCTCCTCGCCGTGTACCGGATTCTGATATCTGTCGATGTATCTTTTTATCCTTTCCGCCCCCAGGTCGCCAAGCTCGCTTACATTCTCGGATCCTCTTATGCCTATGTATGCATCCATCTTTTTCATCATGGAAAGGTCGATATCGGCCATCAAATCCATTTGCGCGTCGCAGGAATTCTTCAATATCTCCCTGAGCAAAGTATCGTCCCTTTGCCATAAAAAAGGTAATCCGCCAGCCTCATATGCCGCTCTGACCAAAGCCTGCACCAACGGTTTTGTTGCTTCTCCCTTGTATTCAATCAAAACTTTTTCATTTTTCTTAAGCCTGCATGAATATCCTATTAAATTTTCAGCCAATTTTTCAATTCTCGGGTCCATATTATCTCTCCTCGATTCTTGTTTTCTCTCAATAATTATACCATTATTTATCAAACGTTCAATTCATGGGAAATTATTGCCTTGATGTTTATATTGTCTTATAATTGGTATATATATTTATGTAAATAAATTTAAGGAGGCTTTTTATGAAAAAGTTCAGATGCATACCTTGCGGATACGTATACGACCCGGAAGTCGGAGACCCGGATGGCGGAATCGAGCCGGGAACAGCTTTTGAGGACATCCCCGACGATTGGACCTGCCCCATGTGCGGCGTAACAAAAGACATGTTCGAGCCTGTAGAATAATAATCTTCAGAAAAGCCCCCTTGTTCTTCAAGGGGGCTTCATACTGTCTAAAAACCCATGATTTATTCTTGGCTTTGCCTTTCCCGACACCTGTTCTTGCTTTCTTCTTTTTGTGTTTGCCTTTTCTTTCAATCTTTTACTTATACCTTTTCTTTCAATCTTTTCCTGATATCTGATATCTGATATCTGCTCTTCCATCTTTTCCTGATATCTGATATCTGAAATCTGCTCTTCCATCTTTTCCT
>PKTO01000357.1 GCA_002869095.1 Clostridiales bacterium | reverse complement strand
AGATTCAAAATAATTGACGAAAAAGGGTTTGCAATAGTCTGCAGGGCTTGGGAGAAGGAAGGCGCAGCTCCGACTGCGATTTTGCAGATTGTGCATGGAATGGCCGAACATGGAGGACGATACGGGGGCCTTGCCGAATTCCTGCTTGAAAGGGGAATATTCACATTCGCATCGGACCACAGGGGGCATGGCCTTACTGCGACGGAAAACGGCACCATGGGATACTTCGCCGACGAAAAAGGATGGGAAAAGGTTGTAGACGACATCGGTCTTGTAAACAGAAGCATAAGGGAAGCTTACCCTGGTGTGCCGGTTTTCATATTGGGGCACAGCATGGGATCCTTCATCGCCAGGGACTACATGCACGCAAATGAAAGCAGCGGGGTTATCCTTTCGGGTTCGGCATACAAAAGCGGTTGGGAGCTTTTTCCCGCAAAGCTGCTCGCCGATGCGCAAAAGGTTTTTTTAGGCAAAAGGAATCCGGGCAGACTGATGGACAAGCTTTCATTCGGAAGCTTCAACGATTCGTTTTCCCCAAACAGGACATCTTTCGACTGGCTGAGCAGAGACGATTCGGAGGTAGACAAGTATGTAGAGGATCCAATGTGCGGATATGTATGCACTGTCGGATTTTTCGGCGATTTGCTCGAAGGGCTCATCAAAATAAACAGCAGGAGCCATATTGATTCCGGCATGAAGAAAACCCCTGTGTTTTTTCTTTCAGGAGAGAAGGACCCGGTAGGCAGAAACGGAGAGGACATCGAAAAGCTTTTCGGATTTTACAAAGGCTTTGGATACGAGGATGTGTCCAAGAAACTCATAAAAGGCGCACGCCATGAAATTCTAAACGAAACAAACAGGGTCGAAACCCGCGCACTAATATACGAGTGGATAAAGGAAAGGAGCTGACGATTTTGAAACGCTATATATTGGCTTTGGACCAGGGGACCACGAGCTCCAGGGCGATTCTTTTCGACAAGTCCGGCAAAATCGTTTCGCTGGCCCAGAAAGAGTTTAAGCAATACTATCCCAACCCGGGCTGGGTGGAGCACGATCCCATGGAAATATGGGGAAGCCAAAGCGGAGTGGCTAAGGAAGCGATAGAAACAGCAGGAATAGGCTGCGATGAAATAGAGGCCATAGGAATAACAAACCAAAGGGAAACCACCGTGGTTTGGGACAAAAGCAGCGGAAAACCCGTATGCAATGCGATAGTCTGGCAGTGCAAGCGTACCGCATCAATATGCGAAGAATTAGTCGATGCAGGATACGGAAAAAAGATACGAGACAAAACCGGTCTTGTGGTTGACGCATATTTTTCGGGCACCAAAATAAAATGGATACTCGACAATGTCGAAGGGGCCAGGGAGAGAGCCGGAAGGGGAGAGCTGCTCTTCGGCACTGTCGACACATGGCTCTTGTGGAACCTGACAAGGGGAAAAGTCCATGCCACAGACGTGTCGAACGCCTCGAGGACTATGCTTTTCAACATAAAGAAGCTTGCGTGGGACGAGGAATTGCTCGAAGCTTTGGGAATCCCGGCATCGATGTTGCCTGAAATAGTGGATTCGTCAGGAGTGGCGGGTTATGCCGACCCCAATCTTTTCGGGGGCGAGAAAATACCCGTTGCCGGCATTGCGGGCGACCAGCAGGCGGCTCTCTTCGGACAGGGCTGCTTCAGAATGGGGATGGCAAAAAACACATACGGCACGGGATGCTTCATGCTTATGAACACGGGCGAGAAAATAGTAACATCGGACAAGGGGCTTCTTACAACGGTTGCATGGAGAAAAGGGGGCAAAACGCATTACGCCCTTGAAGGCAGCGTATTCATGGCCGGGGCTATAGTGCAGTGGCTAAGGGATGAGATGCGTCTTATAGAAAATGCCTCGGACAGCGAAACTGCGGCCGGCAAGGTTTCCGACAACGGAGGGGTATATCTTGTTCCGGCATTCGTAGGTTTGGGAGCGCCTCATTGGGACATGTACGCAAGAGGAACAATAGTCGGGCTCACAAGGGGCAGTGGCAGGAACCATATAATAAGAAGCGCGCTTGAAGCCATAGCCTATCAGACAAAGGACGTGCTAGAGGCCATGCAGTCCGATGCCGGTCTTGTGCTGAGGGAGCTCAGGGTTGACGGGGGAGCGGTCCAAAACGGATTTCTTATGCAGTTTCAGGCGGATGTGCTTTCAAGGAACGTAGTGAAACCTCAAATAAGGGAGGCCACGGCTTTTGGAGCGGCGGCTCTTGCGGGGCTTGCCACAGGATTCTGGGAAAGCGAGGAAGCCATAGGCGAAATGATTAAGGCGGAGAAAATTTATTTGCCCGCCATGGAAGAAGAAAAAGTCGAAAAGCTCTACAGGGGATGGACAAAAGCGGTAGAAAGGGCCAAGCATTGGGAAGAGTCTTGAGGATTGAACAAATAAATGTTTCCATATGCCTTTTGGCGGTTATAATGAATAAGGAAATGCGAATTGGCTTTAACCGTAAAATTTCAACTTTTGGATTGCCGTTTCAAGCGCTGCAACGGCAGGTGGATGTGAAAGGAAGGTTTGAATGAAAATTAAAGTTCTGGACATAGTGTCCGATGTGCACAACGAAGGATATATCGACAACACTCTCGTTGATTTTCTCGGAGAAATAGAAGAAAAGACCGGAAAGACGTTTGAACATGTAAAGCCTGCTGATTTTGGCGGCGAGGGCTTCCACCTGATATTCATCAAGTCCGGAGGAACAGAAGGCGTTTTCAGGGAACTTTACCCGAGGCTTAAGCCTCCTTTTGTGCTTTTGACGAGCGGGATGCACAATTCGCTTGCCGCTTCGATGGAAATAGCATCGTTTTTGAGGGACAAGGACCAGCCTGTGGAAATAATCCACGGAGATGTTTCCTACATCGCAAGGCGTTTGGAAAACATGCTGAAGATAATGGCGGCGGCTGAAAAGCTCGGCAAAATGCGTCTTGGAGTTGTCGGAAAGCCGTCGGACTGGCTTATAGCAAGCGATGTCGACTACGGGGAAATGAAGGACGCACTCGGCATAACGCTGGTTGACATAGGAATTGACGAGCTTCTTGAAAGCATAGGAAAGGCCCAAAGGCTTCCCGCTGACGCATATGCCGAAATACGTGAAAAATCCTTCGACAGAAATGTCACTGAAGGCGCCCTTGCAATATATTCCGGGCTCAAAGACATCGTTGAAAAATATGATTTGGACGGATTCACACTCAGATGTTTCGACCTTCTTGATCCTCTCGGCAATACAGGCTGCCTGGCTCTTTCGCTTTTCAACGACCAAGGCGTTCCGGCGGGATGCGAGGGCGACATACCGGCTCTTGTTTCAATGGCCATACTGAAATGCCTTGTGGGCCAGCCATCCTTTGTCGCCAACCCGTCGAGAATCGATGCGGATAAAAATGAAATGGTTTTGGCTCACTGCACAGTTCCGATGAGCATAACCGAAGGGTACGAATTGGAAACCCATTTCGAGTCAGGAATCGGAATAGGAATAAGGGGGAAAATTACTGAAAAGGATGTTACAGTCTTCAAGATTTCAAGAAAGGCAGACAGATATTTTGTGTCCAAGGGAGAGGTGCTTAAGAACCTGAGGGATCCCAATTTGTGCAGGACGCAAATTCATGTAAAACTCGACGAGGACGTGAATTATTTTCTCACAGACCCGCTTGGAAACCATCATTTGGTTTGCATGGGAGATCATGTAGATTTGATAAACACTTTTTTCCAATGGCTGTAAAAAGTCTTCAGCTTGGTTTACAATAACATTACAAAAGCGGAAAGCCGGGGCAATTAGCCTCGGCTTTTGATATAATCGAAACATATATATAAAAAGATAAAAACAGATATTCGGGAGGGAAAATGAAAAAAGGATTGAGATATTTTATTGCCGTTTTTTTGGTGACGGGAATTTTTTCCGGCGCCGCATACGGAGAGTCGGACATAAGTGTTTCGATTGACGGACAAAAAATCGACTTTAAGAATGAGCCGATAATCGTAAACGAACGCACCATGGTTCCGTTTAGGGAAATTTTCGAGCATTTCGATGCGGAAGTGACTTGGAACTCTAAGGACAGAAGCGTTACTGCAGAGCAGGACGGGAGAATCGTCAACCTGTCTATAGGATCGAGCTTGGCATATGTCAATGGATCGTCGACAACCATAGATTCTCCTCCTGTAATAATCGATTCCAGAACCTATGTTCCGCTCAGGTTCATTGCGGAAGGGCTTGACGCCGGCGTTTCATGGAACGGGCAGACCCGGACAGTGTCCATAAGCACGAATGCCGCTGTCAGCCTTGGAGACTCGTGGCAGAAAGTGGGGGAAAAGATCGGGGAACCTTCCGTATCACTGCTTAGCAACTACGGCTTCGACTGGTACGTTTACAACAGCGACTACCTCAATTATTACCAAATCGGGTACAGAGACGGAAAAGTCGCGGCTATTTTCACTAATTCCTCGACTTACAAAAGGAATGACGGCTTCAAGCTGGGGCTTGCTCCCGGGGAGGCTGAGGGTTATTTCGGTACCGGAATTTCAAGAATAGTCAAAGGCAACACCTATTATATGCTGCCGGCAGGTCCCCATGACACATTTGAGACCGGAAACAGCTATGTTACGCTTTTTTATGATGAATACGACAACAGCGTTGCAGGAATTTTGGAAATAGCGGAAGATGAAGAAATGAAGCTTGACGGCTACTACGGTACTCCGAGCGGCCTGCTCGGGAAAAGCTACGAACGGCAAATCTTCGAACTTGCCAACACGGAAAGAGCCAAACGCGGACTGCGGCCTCTTGAATGGAACCAGACGGCCCATTATACCGCTCAGGGCCATAGCGAAGACATGGCATCGAATGGATATTTTTCGCACTACGACCTTTTGGGGCAGTCTCCATTCGAACGCATGAGCCTCGCAGGAATAAATTACGACAAGGCGGGAGAGAATATCGCGGCTGGAGAATCCAACGCTTTCTATGCCCATTATGACTGGATGAATTCGCTTGGACACAGGACGGCAATACTTGGAGACTACGACTACATTGGGGTTGGAGTCGCATTTGGAGGAAGCTACAAGGCCTATTACACCCAGCATTTCATAAGCTTCTGATACCAGATGAAACTACTCGAACCGAAAACTGTAAATATATCGAAGCGCCCGAAACGGGCGCTTAAATATATTAAATTTATGTTTCATGTTTTAACTTTCTAATGTGAGGGGTATAAACCCAACGAGTGATTGTCGCACATTTGATTTTAAGTGAAAGATTGACAATCGGACTGCCGCAAGCCTTAGTGGCAGTTTTTTGTCTTTTCAATAAGGAAAATAATGTAAACGAGAAGGGAGTGGTTGAATTCATTAAAATATCATGCTTCAAGCCGCTTAGTCAATTTGAAACACAAATAAATCCATCTAATGGATACGAAAAAGGCAAACCCGCCGGAAGGCGGGGACGCAAAGCCAAGAGTCCGTCCAAATAAGCAATAATCGAACCCTATACATAACAGCGAACTCAGGACAGTCTGGCTGCCGTTGATTGATTACGGCGGTTTTTTGATTTTTTTGGAGAAAACAAATACTTTTGAAAGGAAGTGAGTTTATGAAAAAGCTTTTGTCAGTCATGCTTATTCTTGCTTTGCTGTTCTCGATGGCGCCGGTTTCGATGGCTCAAACAGCTGGCGACTTTTCGGCATCCTACAATGGGATAGATTACAACAACGGCAGCAGTCAAGACTATTATGAGGGCAGCGATGTTTATTTCAAATTCGAAACATCAAATACTACGGAATACACCATGACGACATCCAGTGAAATCTTATTTAAATTGCCGCATGAGGGGGGCAAAGGTTTCGCGGATGTTGATGAAACATCTTTCTCGATAAATGGTGTAGATTCCGATTCGGGAAGATATGAAATACACACAATGACCACTGGAGGATTTCTGGAGGTTAAAGTCTGGAATTTTTCGTCTTCAGCAGTTAGTGCAATCAACGATGTGAATACATCCAGTGGAAGATTTGAATTGACATGCAAGGCGCCATTGCTTGAAACGGATGCTACCAAGAAATACAAAATGAATGCAGAATGGACAAATCCCAATAAGACTCTAAATTTGTGGATTTTCCCAAAAGAAGCAGACGTGGGAAATGTTTATTTTGAAAAGTGTTGGATGGGTAATGATGCTCCGCAAGACAGTGTTGAAATTCTCTGGACAGAATACGAATCAACCAATCCTGGAGAAATTGTAACAATAGAGGGTAGTGAATGGACAATAGGTCCTATTCCTCAGATGGCCAATGACTACACGGTAGCCGAGCAGGATGTTCCATCCGAATGGGTTACAACTTACGCATTCAGCACAGACGGTTTTTCTTATAGTCCTGTTGAAGATTACGTGACAGTAACCAAAGACGGAGAATTGTACATCAAAATTACCAATACTTATGAGGAGCCGCCGGTCACGCCCGGCAGCGTCACGGTCTATAAAACATTTGAAGGCTATACGGGAACAATGCCTCTTGAAGATTTGATTTTCAATATTGATTTCACACTGTACGATTCGGATGACGCTATAGTCGACGTGCTCTATCCTATAATAACCGGTGGGGCATGGAACGGAACTTTCGAAGGGGTTACGCCTGGCGCAGGGTATTATGTTGTCGAGGAACCCTTCGCATGGGAAGGCGACGGCACCTGGACGTGGATGGCTTCACCGACTTCGTTTGATGTTGCTGCAGGGTCTGATACAAGAGTGGATATCGTAAACACATACAATACTTGCAGCGTAGATATTGAAAAGACGGTCAGCCCAAGCTCTATTGTTGAAGGTGGCGGGACCGTAGAATACGAAATAGCTTTTGAGAACACAAGTGTTGGCCAGACCTTCGACTACGTGAGACTTGAGGAAGGACCGGAGGGCTGGTTTACAACCGGCAATGTTTCGAATCTTAAGGTGGATTTCATAGAAGACATGACAACCACACATGCGCTTACTTATGCATGGGAGGATTTGTTTGACGACTATCTGTATTTTACAACCTTTGGAGGATTCGAGCCCGGCGATGTGATGAGGATTAGCTTCGACTATGATATCACCGGTTTGGAGGATGGTTCCTATACAAATCTTGTAACAGGAACAGCAATGAAAGAACCTATAGTGTATTCAGAAGCAAGAGTTCCGTATCCAAATGGGGACTGCATGATGGCTTATGCCGTTGATTCAGCGGAATTGACAATCGACCCATACAATCCGCCGGCAGAAACCGGAGACATAATAGTACACAAGGACAGAGTCATGCCTTATGTAAACGGAATCGATGATGACGTTGCGTCAAGAGACTCTGTGCAGACGACTATTCCAATGGCGGATGTTGAATTCCGGCTGCGGGAAGGGACCAGCATGGGTGCCGTTACCGCAACTGCAATGACAAACACTTCAGGGGAAGCCATATTCGGCGACATTCCATATGGGACCTACTGGGTCGAGGAAGTTGTACCGGAAGGATACATTACCCCATTTGAGGGACAGCAAGTAGATATTAATTCGGACTATGAAGAAGTGACTCTTGATGTTGAGAACTGGTTCGTAAACTACGAGTTCACTAAAGAAGTGGATCCGACATCAACAACTTCGGAAAGGCCGACATATACACTGACCCTCGAAAATACAGGAGATTTCACTATTTGGATTCCGGATGACGGCGTTGTTGACAGTCTTTACGGAGTTATAAATCATCTCAGCACAGAGGTCGCCGTTACAGTTTATCTCGGACCATCTTCAGGAACATTCCCGGGAGACTACACCGAGATTACCAGCACAAGCGGTTTCGAGGGTTATCTAAATCCTGGCTACAGATTGATGATGGTATTCGACTATCCTGATGCGATCAACAGGACCAGCAGCACGCAGTCGATAAACAACACAGCAACGGCTACGGCGTGGTTCTTCGGATTCGACGAAATCATGCTCGATCCGCAAACAGACTCGGCTTCGTTTACGATACCCGGGGATAATCCGCCTCGAGACGACGACGATCCGGGAGTACGCATAGAGAAGAGCGTTGATGTTGACGAGGCCTCTGTAGGGGACACTGTAACCTACACCATAAAGGTCACAAACAACGGAGACGTTTCACTCACCGATGTAATGGTTGTCGACGGAGCAATCGGCGTCACCTGGGATATCGGAGGCCTTGGCAAAGACGACAGCATAACGGAAGAATTTGAATACGAGATTCAGGAATGTGATTTCGAGAACGGCGTTT
>PKTO01000120.1 GCA_002869095.1 Clostridiales bacterium | reverse complement strand
TCCCAGCTGAGCTATGCGCCCACTTGGTGACCCCTAGGGGAATCGAACCCCTGTTACCGCCGTGAAAGGGCGGTGTCTTGACCGCTTGACCAAGGGGCCAAATATGGCTCCAAAGGTGAGATTCGAACTCACAGCCTACCGGTTAACAGCCGGGTGCTCCACCATTGAGCTACTTTGGAACGTTCTTTTTAGCGACTGCATCATAATACCAAATTCCCGCTGACTTGTCAACAGGATTGGTGATTTTTCCTTCAATAACCTCTCAAAACAATTTGCCCGACATGTGGTCTTATTGTTTCCATTATTTCTTCAGCTTCGCTTTTATCAAGCGGGTTCAGTTTTTCACCGAAATCCCACTCCGGAACTCTGAATTTCTGGAGCGCGTAACTCTCAGCCCCCGAAACCAGTTCGGCCAAGGCATGTTTGTCTTCAACAGGATTGTATTCCTTTGTAAGAGTCGTCCTGAACTCGTAATTGATTCCCGATTTTTTTATTGCTTCCATCGACTCCAGCAGATTCGGCAAATCTTCGATTCCGCATTTGGTCAGCAAGCTGTATTTGTCCATTGCGCACTTGACGTCCATAGCTATGTAGTCAAGCAAACTGCGGTCCAACAGCTCTCTAATCATTTCCGGGTTCGATCCGTTTGTGTCCAGCTTGACGAATTTTCCCATAAGCTTGACCTTTTCAACGAATTCAGGAAGGTCCTTGTGTATTGTCGGCTCTCCTCCGCTGACACATACGCCGTCGACCATTGAATGCCTTTTCTCGAGAAATGAAAGCACTTCCCCTTCTGAAAAGGTTTCCAGATCCGAACCGTTCTCGACCAATTCCCGGTTATGGCAATAAGGGCACTTGAAGTTGCATCCTCCAACAAAAGCCGTTGTAACTATCTTTCCGGGGTAATCCATCAAAGACACCTTTTGCCAGCCTCTAAACAGCATTTAAAGCGCTCCTGCGGCCTTTTGCATGTCGAAGGCCTTTCTTTCCCTGTACTCCTCGCGCTTTCCTTTGTTCCAGTTCTTCACGGGCCTGTGGAATCCAACCACCCTCGTCCATACTTCGGTTTCCGCGCCGCATTTCGGGCATGTCGGCTGCTCGCCTCTAAGGTATCCGTGAACACCGCAAACCGAAAATGTCGGAGAAACCGTAAAATATGGTATTTCGTAATTCTCCATAACCCTGCGCACAAGAAGTTTGCACGTTTCCAAGTCTTCTATGCTTTCTCCAAGGAAGCCGTGGAAAACCGTCCCCCCCGTATAGAGGGTCTGGAGAGGCTCCTGAAGGTCAAGGGCTTCAAGCAAATCTTCGGTATGGCCAACGGGAAGCTGAGAACTGTTTGTATAATACGGAACGTCGACCCCCGCGGCGATTATGTCGGGATAGACCTCTTTGTCCAGTTTCGCCAGCCTGTAGGCGGTTCCTTCAGCGGGAGTCGCCTCAAGGTTGTAAAGATTTCCTGTTTCCTCCTGGTACTCCCTCATCGTCTCTCTCATGTACTCCAATGTTTCAACAGCAAATTTAAGGCCCTTTTCGCTTGTTATGTCTTCGCTGTTTTCAAAAAAGTTCTCTATGCACTCGTTCATTCCGTTTATTCCGATTGTGGAAAAATGGTTTTTCCAATACTCGCCCATTCCGTTCCTCACTTCAGAAAGATAGAATTTGCTGTAAGGATACAGTCCGTTCACAGTGCTTTGCTCTATCATCTTCCTCTTTGTCTCGAGGGAAGACTTTGCTATGTCCATAAGACGGCGCAGCCTTTCAAAGAAATCGTCCTTGTCCTTTGAAAGATATCCGAGCCTGGGCATATTGATTGTCACGACCCCTATGCTTCCGGTGAGGGGATTGGCGCCAAAAAGACCGCCGCCACGTTTTCTGAGTTCGCGGTTGTCAAGCCTGAGCCTGCAGCACATGGACCTTGCATCCTCGGGATCCATGTCCGAATTCACGAAATTCGCAAAATAAGGTATCCCATACTTTGCCGTCATCTCTATAACGCTGTCGAACACTTGCGAATCCCAATCAAAATCCTTGGAAATATTGTATGTCGGTATGGGGAATGTGAAAATCCGCCCTTTTGCATCGCCTTCCATCATGACTTCCGAGAAGGCCCTGTTTATCATGTCCATCTGCTCCTGGAATTGTCCGTACGCGTATTGAAAGTTGTTTTTTCCGCCTATTATCACGGGCATGTCCCTCAAATTTTTAGGGCATATCAAATCCATTGTCAAGTTTACGAAAGGCGTCTGGAAGCCCACTCTTGTGGGAACATTCAAATTGAATATGAATTCCTGCATCGCCTGCTTGACCTGTTCGTATCCCAGATTGTCGAACTTTACGAAGGGGGCAAGATATGTGTCAAATGATGAAATGGCCTGAGCTCCCGCCGCTTCCCCTTGAAGAGTATAGAAAAAGTTCACCAACTGGCCCAGCGCCGTCTTGAAATGCTTCGGCGGCTTGCTCTCAACTTTTCCGGCTGCCCCCTTGAAGCCTTTGAGCAAAAGGTCTTCCAAGCTCCATCCACAACAATAAGGCGCCAAAAGCCCCAAGTCGTGTATGTGGAAATCCCCTTTTCTGTGCGCCTTTCTTATGGCGCTTGTATAGACACGGTCAAGCCAAAAGTTTTTTGTGACCTCGGAGATTATATGGTTGTTCAATCCCTGCAAAGAAAACCCCATGTTTGAATTTTCCTTGACCCGCCAATTTTCCTCTGAAACATATTCGTCTACGACTTTCTCGGCGTCAACCAAAGATTTTTTTGTGTCTCTTATTTCCTGATGGGTCATTCGATACCTTATGTATTCCCTGGCCGTTTTCCGTTCCCCCATTTCCATGAGAGTTTCTTCTACTGCATCCTGTATTTCCTCTACGGAAGGATATTCGCGGCTGTAGGTTTTTTTCTCCATATTGTATATCACCTTGTCGCTTATCACCTCGGACAACTTTTTCAATTCGTTTGCATTTCTGTCCATATAAACACTTATCAAACCTTGATAAATGGCATTGGTTATTTTGTCTTTTCTGAATTCAACTGTCTGCTTGTCTCTTTTTAAAACTTTTGTATACATTGCCATGCCCCTTTCAAAGATATATAGATGTCTATATAGAGATTTTCTAATTACAAACCGTTCCAAATCACATTGAAAACATTAATTCACCGTTTTTATTCACCACTACATATAGTGCCTTCGTGTGTTAATGCGACGACATTTTGTTGGTTGCATATACTATTCTACACGAGATTCTTGTTTTTTACAACAAAAAAACACATGAAAAAATCTCAAGCGGCAAGCTTGCGCCCACCGTTTGAGACCTGTTTTCAATTTAATTTCAATTGCCCTGCCTAACCCAAAATCCTATCGAGCTCGGCCTTGTTGAATCCTTCAACTGTTTCTTCCCCGATTTGGATTACCGGAACTCCCATGAAACCCATTTTCATGAGCTCCTTTCTGGCGTCCATGTCTGTGGAAACATTCTTTTCTATGAATTCGATTCCTTTTTCGTTAAGATACTCTTTTGCCACTTTGCAGTAATGGCACGTCGTACTTGAATATACTACTACTTCCTTGTTCATAATTTCGTTGCCTCCCTCGTTTTTTTCATTTCAACCGATACGTTTTAACAGCTGCTTCCTGCTCCTCCAGCGGGTATTACCGTAAAACCCTTTGCGAAAAAATTGTTCTGGTAATCAACTCTGAATTCTCCACCCATTTCGAGCAAATCCTTTTCGACCACGTAAGCCACATCTTCGTAATTCTCCACATGGTCATTGTCCTTTTGCTTGTCCAAAGCAATTCCATAACTTGGTCCGCCTCATCCGAATCCTTCCATGATTATTCTGATTACAGGGCTGTCCATGTTCTTGTCTTTGGCAATCCGGGCAATTCTTTCTCTGGCTTTTGGGGTAACTCTTATATTCATTATACCATTCTCCTTTTGAGTTTAAACTGTCTATTACCCCCTCGGGGTATATTATTTTTATATTATACGCATTTCAATCATACCCGTCAAGCCCTATCCTGTATTTTTTGTCAATACAGTCAATACAAAACAAGGACAGGGTCCCCGTCCCCTGTCCTCTGTCCTATGTCCTTGCGAAGGTTAAGGCTCTTTTGCCGAAAACAAAAAGGTCCGGCATATGAATGCCGGACCCTCTATCGCTTTTATTAAAGTTTTTTGGAGAAAAGAGCCAATACTACGATGATTCCAATACCGAATATCATGAGGCTCTGCTGAGTTATTGCCATTATGCCTGATACGGCAACGAAGGCAACGGCTACCGGAATTACATATTTGATCAATGCATACCAAACATTGAAAAGACCAAATTTGATTGTTCCGCCGTTTGTAAGCTCGTCCTCGAGGTCTTCCTTCTTGAGAACCCATCCGCAGAAGATAGCTAGGATCATTCCGCCGATAGCGAGGAATATCTTGTCAGTAAGAATGTCGAAGAAGTCGAATGCTCCTACTCCGAGGAAAGTGACTCCGCTCATTACTCCGAGTGAAAGTGAAGACAGCAGACCAGTGACTACCATTATTGCAGATGTCAGGTAAACTGCAGGTTTTCTTTCCATTCCTCTTGAGTCTATGAGGTATGCAACTACAACTTCCATGAGTGATACGGAAGAAGTAAGCGCGGCAACTGTAAGAGCTACGAAGAAGATAGCCGAGAATACCGTTCCGGCTCCGCCCATTGCTGCAAATATTTGAGGCACAACTACGAAAACGAGTCCAGGACCAGCTGCAGGCTCCATTCCGAATGCGAAGAGAGCAGGGAATATAGCAAGGCCTGCGAGAAGCGCAACGCCTGTGTCCATGAGTGTTACCATCAATGCATTGCTGTGGAGATTTTCGCTTTTGTTCAAATAACTACCATAGGTGATCATGCAACCCATACCTAGGCTGAGTGAGAAGAAAGCCTGTCCGAGTGCCGCCAGGAATGTAGCTCCGGTAACTTTCGAGAAATCCGGCTTGAACAGGAACTCGAGTCCGGCGCCTGCGCCCGGAAGAGTCATGCTTCGCATTGCGATGAGTATAAGAAGAACGAAAAGTGTAGGCATGAGAACCTTGCCCGCTTTTTCGATTCCGCCTGCGATTCCTTTTGCTACGATCAATGTGTTCATAGCCAAGAAAATAAGGAACCAGATAATAGGTTGTGTCGGACTTGTTATGAATCCTCCGAATACATCCCCTATTGCATCAGGCGCAGCCAAAAGTCCTGTGAAGGACTTGAAGATGTAGGCAACTGCCCATCCACCAACTACAGGATAGAATCCCATGATGAAGAATCCACTGAGAACTCCGAGGACTCCTGCGAATGTCCATTTGTTGCTTACGCTTTTGTAGGCGCCAACTGCAGACTGCTGAGTTCTTCTACCAACTGCAAATTCAGCTACCATTACACTGAGACCAACAACCAGCACGAAAAATAAATAAATAATGATAAATGCGCCACCACCGTTTTCACCGGTCATGTATGGGAATCTCCAGATATTCCCCAGGCCAACTGCCGAACCGGCTGCCGCCATCAGAAATCCAAGTCTGGACCCCCAATTTTCTCTTTGCTTAGTTTCCACTAAATAATCCCTCCTTTAAAATATTGGATGAAAAAATATATAATTCGGTCAAGATATTTGAAATTGCATATCTTGACAAATTACCACAAAATATTGATTTTAATCCATCAAATTACTTTATTCTACATTACTTCATTCTACACACAAAAGCCTTATTCCTTCTATTTGCCAAAATTTTTTGAAAGTTCACGCCGGCAAAACCTTATTGCATAAGTTTAATTAATTGCTTGAATTTCAAATTTTCAATTTATGTAAATCTACAGCATTTACTATTTAAACTTAGCATAATAATGCAAGGTTTTCAACATGTAAAATTCTCCGGACATCGGGACGCCGTCCATTCAAGAGCATTTGGATGCAACTCAGTGGCTAAAATCAGCGTTTTGGCTTGTTATATTAATAACTATATAGGCCCTGCATTATGCAAACATATGCATATTTATGCATATTTATGTCTTTGTATACATTATTACAGATGTGTTTTTTGGCAATTGCAATCGTAAAAATTAATTTTTTTCATCATGCATTAATAATTTAACATATAATTAATGCATAACTATTTACATTTTTCCACCTATAATTGACAAAGCATACAAAAAAAATAACCTTGCCTTAATATTTGAATAAATATTAAAACCGGTCATATAATAATTGATTAATATTTTAAAGTATTTTTTATAGGTCGATATTCTTTTTAAGGTACTTCAAAAGCAAAGGAATAATAATCAGCTGAATGGCTATGCCGGGTATTCCTGTCAGAACGGCCGCCTGCAAATAAATTACAGGATTTATTTGCACTCCGAAAAAAAGTGCCAAAACATACACCACCAGACCTGCTGCCAGCCTTCCCGCAACCATCGCTGCAATCAAGGAAGCTATGGGCATCCGCCTTTTACCGCCCGAAATGATGGATGTTGCAAGCCCATATATGCCCAGTTCAACCGACATTATTACAGCTATCGGAAAAAGAACGGGCATGCCGGTTGCAAATGAATTCAAAAAAGGTGCAAGAAATCCTATAAGGAAAGCCATTGGCGGAGACAGAAAAAATCCAGACAGCAGAATCGGAAGATGCATCGGCAAGAATATCCTGCCGTCTATTCCGCTCATATGGAAAATGGACGGCAAAATTACAGAAACCGCCAGAAAAAGCGCCGCATAAGTCATTTGTCTTGTTTTTTTCAAATTGTATCTCCTTTCAAAAACCGATAAATCATTCGTCACGGATTCCATTTTAACCGACAATCCGTCGGATTGCAATGTTTTACTCGAACCACAAGGCTATTTCCTCTTTTGCCGCAGGTGGGTCTTCCGATCCATGGACTGCATTTTTTTCAATGCTTGTCCCATAGAGTTTTCTTATGGTTCCTTCCTCGGCATCATCCGGATTTGTCGCTCCGTTTATGTTTCTGACCCTTTGCACGGCAGAATCCCCTGAAACTACAAGCGCCATTATTTTTCCGCTCGACATGAAATCAAGCAACGAATTAAAAAAAGGCTTGCCTTTGTGGGCTTTGTAATGCATTTCAAGCAGTGCTTTGGAAGGCAAGACGATTTTAGCCTTTTCAAAAGAAAGGCCGCTGTTTTCGTAAATGGAAATTATGTTTCCGACGAATCCTTTTGCAAAAGCGTCCGGTTTTATCAAAACCAATGTTTTTTCAATCATTTGAATCTTCCCGAAAGCTCTTTTTTAACCGCGTCGATATTCGTGTTTTTCTCTTCCAGCAGAACCATCAGATGATATATAAGATCCGCCGCTTCATATACAAGCTCATCAGTGCCTTCATTCTTGGCCGCTATGATAACTTCGGCAGACTCTTCCCCCACTTTTTTGAGTATCTTGTCTATTCCCTTGTCGAACAGGTATCTTGTGTAGGAATTCTCGTCTCCGCCTGTCTTTCTTTCTTTGATGACTCTTGCGAGCATTACGAGTATGTCGTCTTTGCTTTCAATGGATTCCGATTGATAAAGCCTCCTGTAAAAGCATGATGTGTTTCCTGTATGGCAAGCAGGACCAGCCGGATCCACCTTTACCAAAAGGGTGTCTGCATCGCAGTCATAGTCTATGGAAACTACTTTTTGAACATTTCCCGATGTTTCCCCTTTGTTCCAAAGCCTTTTTCTGCTTCTGCTGTAAAACCAGGTTGTTCCGGTTTCAAGTGTTTTTTCTATTGACTGCCCGTTCATGTAAGCGACCATCAAAACCTGCCCCGTGGCATTGTCCTGCACGACAGCCGGAATGAGCCCCTTTTCATCGAATTTCAATTCCACCCCGATGTTCATTTCAACCGCCTCCTCATTGGAACTCCATTGTTTTCCAGATATTCTTTCAATTCATCTATTTGTATTTCCTTGTAATGAAATACGGAAGCAGCCAATGCGGCATCGGCCTTGCCTTTTTCAAACACTTCAAGGAAATGTTCCCTTTTCCCGGCTCCTCCCGATGCAATGACCGGAACGTTTACAGCTTCTGACACAAGCCTTGTCAGCTCTATGCTGTAGCCCTCCTTGACTCCGTCCGAATCTATGGCATTCAGGCATATTTCCCCGGCTCCAAGCTCAACTCCCCTTTTGGCCCAATCCAAGGCGTCCATTCCGGTGTCCACCCTTCCGCCGTTGATGTAAATTGTCCATTTGCCTTCTGACAGCCATTTTACGTCCATCGAAAGGACTACGCATTGATTGCCGAATTTGAGGGCGGCTTCCCTTATTAG
>PKTO01000328.1 GCA_002869095.1 Clostridiales bacterium | reverse complement strand
GATTTCCTGACTTTGGCAGCCCGGATATCCTTAAAGATGCTGCTAAAAAGGCTATAGATGCAGAATGGAACCAGTATCCGATTACATTTGGAGAAAAAGAGCTCAGGGAAGCCATAGCGAGGAAGGAAAAAGCCTACAACGGAATCGATTGCGATCCCGAGAAGGAGATAACCGTAACTTGCGGAGCATCCGAGGCAATGATTTCTACCATGATGGCGCTTGTTAATCCGGGTGATGAAATAATCGTATTCGAACCCTTCTATGAAAACTACGGACCGGACGGAATACTTTCGGGAGCAACTCCGCGATACGTAAGATTAAGGCCGCCTCATTGGGAATTCGATGAAGCCGAACTCAAAAACGCATTCAATGAAAAAACCAAAGCCATAATAATAAATACTCCAAACAACCCGACAGGAAAGGTTTTTTCAAAATATGAGCTTGAGAAGATAGCGGAACTTTGCATCGAGTGGGATGCATACGCCGTCACCGATGAAATATACGAACATATCCTTTACGACGGCGAAAAGCATATTTCGATTGCATCTCTTCCGGGAATGGAAAAACGCACAGTTACAATAAATTCAATATCAAAAACATATTCTGTAACTGGATGGAGGGTAGGCTGGGCAATAGCGGACGAGCGGATTACAAGCCGAATAAGAAAAGTTCATGATTTTTTCACCGTTGGCGCTCCGACCCCCTTTCAACATGCGTCGGTAACCGCATTGAACTTGGGAGAAGAATATTACAGGGGTTTGCAGGAACATTACACGCAATCGAGAAATCATGTTTTTGAAACTTTGGAAGGGAGCAAATTCAAACCGTACCGGCCCAAAGGAGCTTATTATATAATTGCCGATTGTGAAGATTTGATGAATGAATACGGAATCGTTGACAATTACGATTTCTGCATCGAATTGATTAAAAGGACGGGTGTTGCAGTTGTGCCCGGAACCTCGTTTTATTCAAAGAAGGAATACGGCATGCATCAAGTGAGATTCTGTTTCAGCAAAAAATGGGAAACCCTTGAAAACGTAAGAAAAGCTTTCAAGGGCCTATGACATAAAGCAATCTGTTGAAGATGGTTGAGGCTAATCTATGTGCTTGACAGGCTGGTTGTTGTAATCGATTATTTTCACCATCAGATGGTGCCATTTGTTGGTTTCTTCCTTCTTGAACAGGTATTCATTGTTGTCGACAGGATTATTTGAATGGATTGTGTAAATTCTGAAACTCGGAATTTCATCGGAAACAAATTTGCATTCCACGGAAAGGTTGAACACCCTCTTGTATTCTTCGGAAAGCTCTTTTTCAAAATTGAGCTTAAGTATCTTTGAATCGTCCGAAAAGAATGATATTGAAATTTCATTTTCAAAGACCTCGGAGGAAGCCAGTTCCGAATAGTCAAGAATATGATGCTTTTTCTTTTCGTTTGCATCGTACAGGCATATCAGTTCACGCTCGGTGTCTATCGCCATAGCTCTTGTATGACCCGATGGGCCTTTTATTCCAAAAAGTGCATATGACATAGTAAAGCCGTCAAGATTGTTGAAAAAACCCATGGCTGATTTGGAAAAAGTTTCCGAACTTTTTAATTTTTTTTGCTGTATTATAAAAAACAGGACAAATGCTACTGCAATGACGGCAAGCGAAGCATATATCATCATAATAAAGCCTCCTTTATTGTATATATTAGTTTTACCCTGATTTTAACATTCTTATTCTAAAATATTAAATGCAATATAAATTTGATGGTATAATGAATGGTAAAGAAAAATTAGGGGAGGCCAATATGAATTTAAAGATGGATTTGAGAGTTTTTGAGGCAATGATTTATTTTTGGACAGCTACTTTGGAAAAGGAAAAGGTCGGTGAAAGGTATCTTAACGACATAGCCGACATGGATGGAATGAAGCCGCTCTATGACGAGGATTTCAACAAGGAATCCGTCAGAAAAATATTGAGTGCAATATCCAACAGGGAGATGTTTCGTCCTGCAAGCAAAAAAGAAGGAAGCTTTTGGAATTACAACATGTGGATAATGGAAGATACCGAAGTGATGAAAATGATAATCGAAACAGTGAAGTCAGTGGAAGTGAAAAAAATCGAAGAAAAAATATGCGGAAACCATGAAGATGCATTTGAAATCGCCTTTATTCCAGGGCATCAAAAACCATTTTACATGTTAGAGGGAAAATTGTTTGTAAATGTTTTCATGTTCCGATATGACTTCAACAACGATGCAATGAATTACATAGACAAACCTGTCGAAGACTACATAGCTGAAACAATATCAGAAATAATCAAGTGACAGGTTGATTTTTTCAAAAATTTGTTTTACAATAAAAACGAATATTAAATAAATATATAGATTAAAAGTTCGTCCGTATATCTTTGGTGATATGGTCCAAAAGTTTCTACCGGATTGCCGTTAACAATCCGACTACGGGAGTATCTGTTTTTGACTCCCAGCCATGCCAGGTTGGGATTTTGTTTTGAGGGGGAAAAATGAAGACACTTAAAGAGCGCATATTGAAAGACGGCAGAGTATTGGATGGAAACATATTGAAGGTTGACAGTTTTATAAACCATCAAGTCGACTATAAGCTGATGGACGATATAGGAGACGAGATTCATAGAAGGTTTTTAGATTGCAAAGTGGACAAGGTTCTGACGATAGAGACATCCGGCATACCGGCAGCGTATTCTGTGGCCAGAAAATTCGATGTCCCTTTTGTTTTTGCCAAAAAGAAGGTTTCCGGAAACATTGGAGACGATTTGTATTCGACGGAAGTGTTTTCATATACAAAATCATGCCTCTATAATGTCGTTGTGTCGAAGAAGTATCTGACTCAAGGTGAAAACGTTCTTGTAGTCGACGATTTTCTTGCAAACGGCCAGGCGGCTTTGGGAATGATAGACTTGGTGGAACAGTCGGGAGCGAATGTCGTCGGCGTCGTCGCATTGATCGAAAAGGCTTTTCAGGACGGCGGCAATATTTTAAGGGAAAAGGGATACAGGCTTGAAGCTCTTGCGTCCATCGAAAAAATGGACGTTGAGGGCATAAAAATAAAATAACAATTAATAGGAGGAGTAAATCATGTTCAAGAAGTCTTTTGTAGTATTCATGTCATTATTGCTGGTTTTATCCATGTTGTTTGTGGGTTGCGCCAAGGAAGAGGCTGCACCTGAGGAAACCGCGCCTGCAGCTGAAGAAGCGGCTCCTGAGGAAGCTTTAAAAGTTGGATTCGTATATGTTGGACCCATTGGCGACGGCGGATGGTCGTACTCGCACAATGAAGGAAGACTATACCTTGAAGAACAGCTTGGAGTAGAGACCCTTTATAAAGAATCCGTTCCGGAAGGACCTGAAGTTGAAAAGGTTATGAAGGACATGATCGACCAAGGCGCAAAAGCTATTTTCGTTACAAGCTTCGGTTATATGGACTATGTTGTAAATGTGGCTGAAGAGTTTCCGGAAGTAACATTCATGCATTGCTCCGGATACAAAGATGCCCCCAACATGAATAATTATTTTGGAAGAATTTATGAAGCAAGATATCTGTCTGGAATAGTTGCAGGGCTCAAAACTGAAACAGACAAGATTGGTTATGTCGCAGCGTATGAAATACCGGAAGTAATAAGAGGAATCAACGCGTTCACATTGGGAGTCCAGTCTGTAAACGAAGATGCAACTGTAGCTGTAAGATGGACACACACATGGTACGATCCAGCAAAAGAAAAAGAAGCTGCAAAAGCTCTTCTTGACGAAGGCGTGGATGTTATAGCCCAGCACCAGGACACTGCAGGACCGCAACAGGCAGCAGAAGAAAGAGGAGCTTTCTCAATCGGCTACCATACAGACATGAAAGACACTGCTCCAAACGCATACATGACTGCTCCAATTTGGGATTGGGGACCATATTATACAGAACAAGTTGAAAAGATAATGAACGGAGAATGGACAAACGAGCCATACTGGGGCGGAATGGAAGACGGAGTAGTAAAACTTGCCGAACTTACTGAAAATGCGCCCGAAGGTGCCCAGGCAGCTGTTGACGAAGCATTGCAAGCCTTGAAGGAAGGAACTTTGTCGGTATTTGCAGGACCGATATACGATCAAGAAGGAAACATGATGGTTGAAGAAGGAACGGAAATGAGCGACGGCGACATGCTTTCAATGGGATGGTTTGTCAAGGGAGTAGAAGGAAAAATAGAATAAACGGGTGATGATATGTTGCAGGACAAGAAAAAACTTGTAGAAATGAAAAACATCACTAAAACATTTGGAAAAGTCCAAGCCAACAATGACGTATTTCTCACGCTTTACGGGGGGGAAGTCCATTCCCTCCTGGGTGAGAACGGCGCGGGTAAAAGTACATTGATGAACATACTGTCAGGCATATACCAGCCTGACAGTGGTTTTGTTTTTGTGGAAGGGCTGAAGGTGGACATAGCGACCCCGAAAGTTGCAATTGGACTGGGAATTGGAATGGTTCACCAGCATTTCAAATTGGTTGATGTTTTGACGGCAAAAGAAAACATAATTGCAGGACAAAAGGGCATGCCCTTTATCAATGGAGGAAAAATTTCCGAAGAGATAAGGTACCTTTCAGAGCGCTACGGATTGGAGATCAATCCGGACAAGAAGATATACGACATGTCTGTTGCCGAGAAGCAGCGGGTTGAGATTTTGAAGGTGCTTTACAGCGGGGCCAAAATATTGATTTTGGATGAACCTACGGCAGTGTTGACCCCTCAAGAAACAAAGAAATTATTTGAAATCATAAACAGAATGAAGAAAAGCGGTTGCGCGGTTGTAATAATAACACACAAGTTGAACGAAGTGCTTGAAATAAGCGACAAGATAACGATACTGAGAAAAGGCGAATACATTGAGACTGTAGAGAATAAAAATCTGGATTCACGTGAATTGACTGACAAGATGGTCGGCAAATCAATGAATCTTTCCATAAACAGACCTGAAACAGACGACAAGAAATTGCTGCTCAGGGTAAGCGGGCTTACGGTCAAAGATATAGAACAGGTCAAGGTTTTAAAGGATATAACGTTTGATTTGAGCAGCGGGGAAGTTTTGGGGGTTGCGGGAGTTGCCGGAAGCGGGCAGAAAGAGCTTTGCGAGGCAATCGCGGGATTGCAGAAAATCCACAGCGGAAAAATCAAATTCAACAAATCCAATCTGGTCGGAAAAAGTCCGAGAGAAATCATAAAGATGGGAATAAGCATGAGTTTTGTTCCTGAGGACAGGCTAGGAATGGGCCTGATAGCTTCGATGGACATAGTTGACAACGTTCTTCTCAAGGAATATCAAAGCCAGAAAGGTTTTTTCCTGTCCAAGAAAGAGTCCAGGGAAAAGGCGCTGGATCTTGTCGAAAAGCTCAATATATCGACACCGGACATCAATACAAAAGTAAGCATGCTTTCAGGCGGAAACATACAAAAAGTTTTGCTTGGAAGGGAAATTGAAATAAAACCGCAACTGATGATAACCGCATACCCGGCAAGAGGACTCGACATAAGTTCGGCACACCTTGTTTACGACCTTATAAACGAACAAAAGAAAAACGGTGTGGCGGTTCTGTTTGTCGGAGAGGATTTGGATGTGCTTATAGAGATGTGCGACCGGATAATGGTCCTTTGCAATGGGAAGCTTATAGGAACGGTGGACGGACATCAGGCGACTAAAGAGGATTTGGGCTATATGATGGCCGGCAATCCCTTGAATAAAGGAGTTGACGATATATCATGATAAGAATAGCCAAACGCTCGGAAGTAAGCAAAAATAGAAATGTGCTTACAAGGATTGCTGCGATAATAATGGCATTGATGCTGTCTGCGCTGTTTATAGTATTTCTTGGGCACGACCCTTTGAAAGTCTATTTGTCTATGATAGAGGGATCATTCGGATCGGTTTACAGGTTCAAGGAGACAATAATAAGCACGATTCCTCTTACGATAACGTCTTTGGGAATATTGCTGGCGTTCAAAATGAAATTCTGGAACATAGGGGCAGAAGGGCAAATGATAATGGGGGCCTTTCTGGCAAGTTACTTTGCATTGAACTATCCGGACATGAACAGATTGGTGCTTCTGACCTTGATGCTTGTGGCAGGTGCGGTCGGCGGAGGAATCTGGGGACTGATACCGGCATATTTCAAGTCGAAATATGGAACAAACGAAGTTCTGTTTACGCTGATGATGAACTATATAGCTTTGAAGTGGATTACTTATTTGCAATACGGGCCTTGGAAAGACAAGAACGCCCTCGGTTTTCCCAAAATACCGAATTTCACTTCCAATGCTGTATTGCCCAAGCTGTTTGGAATCCACGTGGGATGGCTGATCGCCATAATATTGACTGCCCTGGTATACGTATTCATACATTACACAAAAAAAGGCTATGAAATAAACGTAATAGGGGAAAGCGAAAGCACCGGAGCTTATGCCGGAATGAATGTAAGGAAAATCATTCTTCAGGCAATGTTTTTAGGCGGGGCCCTTGCAGGCATATCAGGAATGATACAGGCGTCGGCCGTAAGCGGAACCCTTTCGGTTGAAGTTACCGGCGGTGTCGGATATACGGCCATAATAGTCACTTGGCTTTCAGGCTTGAGCGCGCCTCTCATTGTGATTGTTTCCTTCCTTTTTGCAATCCTGATTCAAGGCGGATCATATATTCAGACGGCTTTTCAGATTCCGCAGTCAGCGGCCCAAATACTGCAGGGCATGATTTTGCTTTTTGTTTTAGGAAGCGAATTTTTCGTCAAATACCAAATCATATATAAAAACATCAAATTGAAAAAGAAGGAGGGGAAGTAAATGGCAATTATAGTTTTTCTTAATGCGGCAGTGCAGGCGGGAACCCCTTTGCTGTTTGCAACCCTCGGTGAAATAATGACTGAAAAAGTAGGCAACCTCAACCTTGGAGTCGAAGGGCTGATGCTTATGGGTGCGGTGGCAGGTTTTGAAATAGGACTTGTTACATCAAATGCATACATGGCACTTTTGGGAGCGGCGATTGCCGGAGCTTTCGGGGGATTGATATTTGCATTTCTTACTGTTTCCCTTAAGGCAAACCAGGTGGTTACAGGATTGTCGCTTACAATACTGGGCACAGGCCTTTCTGGTTTTGCAGGAAAGAGCCTTATGGGCAAGGTTGTTCCAGAGAATGTCGGTCATTTTTTCAAAGCATTCGAAATACCGCTTCTGAAAGACATTCCAATATTGGGTCAAATTCTTTTCAATCAAAACATATTCATTTATTTTGGATATTTCATGGCTGTTGTCCTTGGAATATACATGTACAAAACGCGATGGGGACTCAACATGAGAATGGTCGGAGAAAATCCTTCGGCAGCGGATGCGAGCGGCATAAACATAAACATTTACAAATATGTCCATATATTGGCCGGCGGGGCTTTATGCGGACTCGGTGGAGCATATCTTTCTTTGGTATATGTGCCAGCCTGGCAGGAAAATGTCACAGCCGGCAGGGGTTGGATAGCTGTTGCCCTGGTAATATTCAGCACATGGAATCCCAACAAGGCAGTACTTGGGGCGTATTTTTTTGGAGGATTGGACATAATAGGATTCAGGCTCCAGAAATTTGACATAAGCATTTCACAATATATAGTCGACATGTTTCCATATTTGGCGACAATCATTGTGCTGATAATGATTTCAATGAGGAAAAGCAGAGAGAACATGCCTCCGGAAGGCTTGGGTAACCCGTATTTCCGGGAAGAAAGATAATTTGTGCTTGCAAAGAGTTTAAATATGTGGTATTATTCCACTAATATAATTTAAAAGCTATGAGTAGGAGAGTAATCCCGAATAAACGGACAGAGAGGAAGCAAACAAGCTGGAATTGCTTCACGGTTGGAAGCGGGACGAAGTGCACCTATGAGCTGGCAGCTGAATCAAGTAGGCTGACCCGGGTTATACCGTTAACAAATATGAGAGATTGCTTGTCTCAATAGAGTGGAAAAGCGGATACGAATCTGCCTCTGTGAGTATTAACGGAGGCAGATTTTTTATTTCAAGAAGGAGGAAAAAAGATGAAGAAAATCAAAGCATTTGGAATGTATTTGGATTCGATTGTAGATCGCGACCCGGCTGTCAACAGCAGATTGGAAGCAATACTTTGCCATCCGTGCATCTTTTCGATTGCATCGCACCGATTGAATCACATTTTATATTTGAAGGGGTTCAAAATCACTGCAAGATTTCTTTCACAAATAAGCAGATTCCTTACCGGGATTGAAATTCACCCGTGTGCGAAAATAAAGGAAAATCTT
>PKTO01000226.1 GCA_002869095.1 Clostridiales bacterium | reverse complement strand
TGACGGAGCCCTGAATGGGCTGAGGGATGCCAACGCCAAGCTTACAGAGGACATCGAGCGCGAGAGAAGGCTCGAGAAGATGCGCAGGAGATTTGTCTCCAGCGTGTCCCACGAACTGAAGAATCCAATAAGCATGATTCAGGCATATGCAGACGGACTAAGGCACAACATTGCCAAAGACCCCGAAGCCATGGCAGAGTACGCGGAAATAATCTCCGACGAGTCGGACAAGATGGCTTCCCTTATAAAGGATTTGCTTGACCTTTCGGCTTATGAATCGGGCACATTTACAATAAACAAGGCATGGTTCGATTTTGCGTCGTTGGTGAAAGAATCATCGGAAAGGCAGAAAAAACTTTTTGATGAAAAGGGCGTAGGCCTTGAAACACGCCTGCCTGAAAAAGCCATGATCTATGGAGATGCATTGCGCATGGAGCAGATACTGTCAAACTTCCTCGCAAACGCATTGCGGCATTCGGATGAAGGCGGCAAAGTGAAAGTTTCCCTTGAAAATTCAAGAGAAGGGAGCAGACTGCGCGTATACAACACAGGCAGTCCCATAGAGGAAAACGAGATAGAAAACATATGGACAAGCTTCTACAAGATAAGAAATTCAGGACTTGATCCGGCAGCGGGCACAGGGCTTGGATTGGCAATAGTCAGGGCCATAGTCGATCTTCACGGAGGAAGCTATGGGGTGGGAAATACAGAAAAAGGCGTTGCATTTTGGGTTGAAATCCCAAATGAAAACACTAAAGAATAAAAGACGGCAAGTCCCGCCCTCAAACATGACGGCGGGACTTGTTTTGATTTTACGCAGCATATGCGTATGGACGGTCATAAATAGAGGCGGAAGCTGCTCGTTTTCCCATTCTTCAATATGGGTATAAATACCTTGTTGGGGAGGGTGATGAAAATGGACAGTCATAAGCTTGAGCAGCTTAGGAATTCAGTTGAAAAATTGGCTTCGGAAGATGAATTTGAAAAGATGCATTTCATGGATGTAGAGAGAAACATACTGCATTTGTCTGAAATCAGGCATCTCGACAACAATACAGCCAAGCTGATAGCCTGGCTTCATGACATTGCCAGAATAAAGTACGGTTACAGGGGCAAAAAGCATGCGAAGGAGGGCAAGAAGGAAGCAAGAGAAATTCTTGCCAAGCTGGGTGTCGATGAAAAAACGATTGGGATTGTTGCCCGCGCAATCGGGAACCACAGAAAAAAAGACCGCATAGACGATGAGTATTCGGAGCTTATTAAAGATGCCGACTGCCTATCCCACAACACGGAATTTAACGGGGCCATAGACGAAGTCGAAAAAGCCAGGTGCAGATTGGCCGAAAAAGGCGAATGCCGACTTATTTCCTGCGCAGGGTGCGATCCTCTTGGCATATTGAATGAAAAATGGGGCGAATTGGAAACATTGCTTGAAAGAACGGCATCAGGCGGAGCCGATGCGGAAACTGTCCACGAAACAAGAATTTGCATACGAAACATAAGAGCCATACTCAAGATAATGAAAAGTGGAAATATTAAGTTGTTTGAAGACGATTTGAAAGCGATTTTCAAAAAATATTCCGACTTGAGAGAATGCCATGTTTTAAGGCAACAAGTAAAAAAGGCGTGCAAAATAAAGTGGCTTGAAGAAAGGCTTGAAAGTGTTCATGATCGTATGATTTCAGAACTGGCAGAGGATATCAAGTCGCTTGTGAAGCTCAATGGAATTGAAGAATTGAGGAGAAAGATTTCTAAAATTCAAAATGGCCAAGATTTGTCGATCGTTGGGGTGGGAGCCGTAATGAATGATTATTCCGATGCGGTTCGCTTGTCTGAAATGGACGATGTTGAATCGCTGCATCGGATGAGAATAAAGGGGAAGACTGTAAAATATCTTGTGGAGCTGGGACTTTTTGAAATGGACGAAGAATGCTTCAAGCTGGTGAATTCAATGCATGGCGAAATCGGAAGACTCCATGATATCGATGTAAACAGAGCTTTTATAAATGGCTCCGCCTACTTGGGCGGGAACAAGCTAAGCAAAGAGGAAATGAAATGCCTGGAATCGCATTTCAAGAAAATGGAGGATAATGCGAATTTGATAATTGAAAAGGACTTGTTTGATATGAAACTTAGACTAAGGAAGCCTTAATGTAAAATCAATGTTAAATCACATCAAACCGTCAACAATAATCAAATATTGTATTATCATGTAGTTACAGGGAGGGCGAGAATATTGAATTCAATCTATGCGGCAATAGATGTGGGGTCAAACACATTGAAACTTAAAATAGTGCAGTATTCGGAAAATGGAATCAGTGTGCTTGATGATATTTCAAAAGGCGTGAAAATAGGGGAAGACGTATTTGCCAAAGGCAATATAGAACACGAGACGGTCAAGGAAATAGTTGAAATCATGATCCGGTTCAAGCAAGTAATGGATTCCTACAAGGTAGACATGTATCGCGCATTTGCAACAGGCGCCATGAGAACCGCCGAAAACAACCTGAATGTGATAGAAATTGTGCTTATGAGATCGGGAATAAAAATTGAAATAATCGAAGACACAATGGAAAAATTCCTTACATACAAATCTATGAGGGACAATATAGACGATTATAGAAAGATACGCGAGAGCTCAATCTTGGTGGAATTGAACTCGGGAAGCTGCGATGTCAGCATATACAGCGGCAACAAGCTGGTATTCAACGAAGAATTCACTCTGGGGACGCTGGTATTGAAAAACATAATGCAGGACATTGAGGATATGACCATAAACTATCCCAAGGTTATTGCCGAATTGATTGAATCTAGAACATGCCACATGTGGAGGCTTATAGAAAAACGCAGAATCAGGAATTTTCTTATGTTGGGAGGGGAAACAACCATACTCAAGAACAGCCTTTTCTGCGGACTGGATACTATAAGCAGGCAGGATTTTGAAAATGTCCATCGGAGAATTTTTTCAGACCAATTGTGTTTCAGGAAAGAAATAGAGGAATATGGAATGGACTGGTATGAATTTGTG
Source organism: Clostridiales bacterium (assembly GCA_002869095.1). Classification (GTDB taxonomy): domain Bacteria; phylum Bacillota; class Clostridia; order Peptostreptococcales; family BM714; genus BM714. The sequence continues at coordinate 5,305 of PKTO01000226.1, read as the reverse complement.
GCATGCATACTGGTTTACCAAGTTTTCCTGAAGCTTGTTGATACAGAAAGCATGATTTTTCCGGCAATCAATCTAAGGGATGGGATGATTGCCGAGATGATCGAAGAAGACTATTGCCTTGCCAGATATAAGGTTTTCAACAATGATGTGATTTCACTCGCAAGAAACGCAAGCGCAAGGTACAAAAGCTGCAGCAGGCATTGCAGGGAAGTTGAAAAAAACGGAATAAAGATCATGAAAGAACTGAAAAAGCATTTTTCATTTGACGAACGGGACGAATTGCTTTTGCGCCTTGCGGCAATACTGCATGAAATAGGAAAATTCACAAGGGCGAAAAACTATTTGGCGGCGTCATTCCACAAAATCAGGAACCTCAGCATAATGGGAACGAATTATCACGAGATGATGCTTGTGGCACATATGTGCAGGATGCTGACAGACATGCAATTGTCACGCGGCAGCATTGAAAGGCTTAGCCAAAGCGACCGGAACAGGATATTGAAGCTTTCTTCAATTCTTTCAATCGCAGACGCTCTCGACAAAAGCAAAAAGCAGAAGATAAAAATTGAAAAGATAATTGTCACAGATGAAAAATTGAAAATAATAGCTAGCAAATCAATGGATGCGACACTTGAAGAATGGAATTTGGGGAATCGCGCAAAGGAATTCGTAAAGACCTTCGGGCTTGTTCCCGAACTGATAGAGGCGGGATATGATGAATAGATATTTTAACAGAGAACTGAGCTGGCTCAAATTCAATGAAAGGGTATTGGAGCAGGCGACCGATTCTTCCATGCCCATTTTGGACAGATTGAAATTCGTATCGATTTTTTCATCAAACCTCGACGAGTTTTTCATGGTGCGGGTCGCTTCGATAAAAGAGCTGATGATTGCCGGATATTCGGTCGAGGATGATTCCGGATACTTTCCTGATGAAGTATTCGAGAAAATAAGCGAAAATGTTTCCATGCTGTTGAAAAGGCAGCATGAGATAACCCGGGAATGCGTTGCCGAGCTTGAGGACAAGGGAATAAGAATATTGAGGAGAGAAGATTTCAAAGGAGATACTGCGCAAGAACTGAAGGAATACTTCGACAGCAGTGTTTTTCCGGTACTGACTCCAATGGCGGTTGACTTCGGCCGTCCTTTCCCGTTTGTTTCAAACAAAACCCTCAACATTGTTTCCAAATTGTCTATAGACGACAATCTCAAGTTGGCCATTGTGGAAGTGCCTGACGTTTTGGATCGGTTCATCAAGCTTGAAAGAGCCAAGGAGACAACATATGTATTGCTGGAGGATGTTATTGTCCACTTCATCGAAGAAATTTACATGGGGCAAAAGGTTTTGGCAAACAGTGTTTTCAGGGTCACCAGGGATGCCGACCTGAACATTATGGAGGACGATGCCGATGATTTGCTGATGGTAATAGAGGAAGCTGTCAAAAAGAGACGATGGGGCGATGCAATCCGCCTTGAAATTGAAGAGGGAGCGGACTCGTGGATTGAATCGGAGCTCGAAAAAATATTCAAAATCGGGGGCAACCAGCTATATCGCATATGCGGAATGTTGGATCTTGCCGGCTGGTTTTCATTCAAGCCGCCCAAAAGGATAAAGGGTTTGAAGGGCAAAGCGTATGTGCCGAGGACTCTTCCTTTCATGAGCGGCAAAAATGTGTTTAAAACGATTCGGGAGGGGGATGTTTTCATACACAATCCCTATGACAGCTTCGATTTTGTAGTCGACTTCATCAAAAAGGCGAGCATGGATCCTTCGGTTCTGGCCATAAAGCAGACCCTCTATAGAGTGAGCGGAGATTCAGAAATAATAAATGCCCTGGAGGATGCCGCCGATCGCGGAAAGCAGGTTACAGCCCTTGTGGAACTTATGGCGCGTTTTGATGAGGAAAACAATATAAACTGGGCCAAGAAACTTGAGAAGAAGGGAGTGCATGTCATTTATGGCATATACGGTCTTAAAACGCATTCCAAAATTACGCTCGTAGTCCGCAGAGAATCCAAGAAGATAAAGAGATATGTACATCTGGGCACAGGAAACTACAATGACGTAACAGCCAAGCTCTATACCGACATGCATTATCTTACTTGCAGGGAGGACATTGGAACGGACGCCACGATTTTTTTCAACATGGTGTCGGGCTTCAGCAGCAAAATGACAACTCAGCACCTGAGCGTTTCACCCTATACTCTGAGGGAAGATTTCTACAAGTTGATCGACAGGGAAATAAAGCATGTAAAAGAAGGCAACAGGGGGCTGATGATTGCAAAAATGAATTCGCTAGTGGACAAGGGGATTGTCGACAAGCTTTATGAAGCATCGAATGCCGGGGTTGAAATTAAACTGATTGTAAGGGGTATATGCACTCTTGTTCCGGGTGTTGCAGGAATGAGCGAAAACATAACCGTAAAAAGCATAATCGGCGAATTCCTGGAACATTCAAGGATATATTATTTTTACAACAACCACCATCCAAAGATTTATCTTTCATCCGCAGATTGGATGACGCGAAATTTAGACCGCAGAATAGAGCTTCTTTTTCCAATTGCGGATAAGAAGATAGCGGAAAGGATCCATCTGATTCTGGAGCTATACCTTAAGGACAATTCGAGGTCCTGGAAATTGATGGCCGGAGGCGAATACAAACGAATCGGGAAAAGCGGCAAGCGCCGTATTTGTGCACATGAAACACTGAAAAATCTGATTTACGAGAACAATGACGAGTTTATAAAAAGATTGAAAGGGATAATATGACAAGATGAAAAAAATTGCGATTGTCGATCTGGGCTCCAACTCAATACACATGAACATAATGAGGATAAACGAACATGGAGGCTACAGCGTTTTCGACTCCGCAAAAGAAACTGTGCGCCTCAGCGAGGGGCTGCAGCAGGACGGCATATTGAAAAAAGATCCTATGGACAGGGCAATAAAGGCCCTAAGGTATTTTAAAAGGCTGGCGGAAGTTGCCGAGGTAGTTGAAATTCACGTTATTGCCACAGCCGCAGTCAGGATGGCGAAAAACAAGGAAATTTTCATTGGAAGGGTCAAGGAAGAAGTCGGTTTTGAATTAAAGATAGTATCGGGAAGAAGCGAGGCCTATTATGACTATCTGGCTGTTGTAAACTCAATAGAAGTTGAAGACTGCGTCATAATAGACATAGGCGGAGCCTCAACTGAAATAGTTCTGGTCATAAACAGGAAATTGGAGGAGTCTGTGAGTCTGCCTTTCGGGTCGGTAACGCTTACGGAAAAATTCAGCGGAACAGAAAGCAAAAAAAACAGGGTTAAGGCCGCGTGCAAACATGTAAGGAACCAAATGGACGCAATACCATGGAAAAGCCGATTGAAAGGTCTAAGAATAATAGGGCTTGGCGGAACAATACGCGCAATAGGCAAGATCGACCGAAGTTTCAACAAGTATCCCATCAAGAACATGCACAACTATCGAATGGTGCACAGCGAGCTCGAAAGGGTATTTTCCCTCGTGTTTAAAAAAGAAGATGAAGAATTGCGTTATGTTGAAGGCTTAGAGAGCCGGAGAGCCGAAGTGATAGCCCTTGGAATGGTTCCCCTGAGAGTTCTTGTCGGCTATACGGGAGCCATGGGAATAAGCATAAGCGGGCAAGGGCTGAGGGACGGCTTCTTTTATGAAAGCTTTTTTAAAGCCAGCGGTGAGCCCATTGTTGTCGATGACGTTCTTAGGCACAGCTGCGATAATACAATGAAAAGGTTCAACGTCAATCCCGTACATTCGGAACAGGTGAAGTTCATATCCCTGAGATTGTTTGATCTTTTCAAGGATTTCCATTCCTTTGATTCAAATGACAGGAAGGTTTTGGAGATAGCGTCTGTTTTTCACGATGCCGGAATGCATATTGAGTATTACGACCATCACATACACGGAATGTATCTTCTCATATACGGAAAAATAAACGGTCTTACAAACCACGAGCATCTGAAAGTGGCTTTTTTGGTCGGGAATCATCGTGAAAGCAGCGTCAAGGCGAAAATGAAGGAATATTCAACACTTTTTTCAAAAAAAGATATCAAGAGCATATTGAAACTCTCTATTTTCCTGAAGATGGCGGAACAGCTGGACCGTTCATTGAACAGTCTGATAAAGGATATAAAAATCCGTATTGAAGGCAGGAAAGCCGTAATAGAAATATATGGAGACGAGGAGCCGCTTCTTGAAATCGAAGCGGCAAACAAGTATCGGGGACTTTTTTACAAAAGCTTCAGCTTAAGCTATGAAATACAGTACATGGGAGGAATGAAACAGGCCAAATGAATCTGTGAAACCATACTTGCCCATGCGAGATGGAGAATGCATAAACAGTGCATAAGGCATGAAATCCATGTAATTAAATGGAAAAAAAGAGAGATGTTCGTCAATTAAAAAAAGGAGTTATAAAAGTTTTGTAGAAGTATAGGCAATAATTGGTGTATTTTCTGGAACGCATATATTTCAAAGGAGGGATGGAAATGGCATATAGAATCGACAAGGAAAACTGCATAGCGTGCGGTGCCTGCGAGGACGTTTGCCCGGTCACCTGCATAAGCGAGGTTGAGGACGGCAAACGTTTGATTGACGAGGACGCTTGCATTAGTTGTGGAGCTTGCGCTGACGCTTGTCCAGTTGAATGCATTTCTGAAGTTTAAAAATATGCAGACAGAAAAAGTTTATTGAAACAAAATCCGGGAGAGATTTAAACGCCGAGTCGCCAAGGGAGTGATGACCGTGAAGTTTGGTAAAACAAGTTGTGCCATGATTGTTATTTTTCTCGCAGCCGTCCTTTTTGCAGGGTGCAACGGGGGAAGCTATGCGATTAGAAGCGGAAGCATAAACATTTACAACGACTTCATGGATGGAGAGTACAAATCTTTCTCGGGGTATTTTTATAAGGAGCTTGAACTTGAAAAAGGCGAAATAGTAAGATTTTGCCTGGATGAAAAGACATCCTGCGGAAATTTGTCGTTCGGATTCGAAGACGGGGAAGGCAACAGGATTGCTGAAATAGAAGACGGATTCATATTGGAAGTTCCCGAATCCGATTCATATCGAATTTTTGCCCAAGGGGAAAAACATGAAGGCGAATTTTGTCTCAGATGGATTGCAGAACCTGACGGAGATCCATACGAATCCGTTGAAATGGATGATGTGGAAAGTTTTATTTACGGAAAGATCAATGGAACAATGACATCCGCTGAAGAGATAGAGGCTTTGCATCAATTGCAGTTTGTCGACTGGGCTGAATTTTCGGCTTTGGGCCAAGAGCCTGTTAT
>PKTO01000171.1 GCA_002869095.1 Clostridiales bacterium | reverse complement strand
TTGATTGAAAGATTCAGAAAATATTGAAATATTATACTATTTGGTATATAATATGAAATATAATTAACTTGGGGGGGAATAGCAATGAGCTTGGATTTTGAAAAACAGATAGATAGCGTAAAGGATTTATACGAAAGGCTTAGCGAAAGGGAGAAGGAATACTTGAAAGAAGCGCTTCAGATAATACTGACAAAATTCGATGAACGGACCTAAGAGTATGCAATGTCATACTCTTTTTATTTTGCATGTCAATGCATTTCATTTATGATATAATTATTAGATGTAAAAATGACTGTAGGGAGGAATTGTTATGTTGACACAAGCACCCAGGGGCACTAAGGACGTAATGCCCTTTGATGCCTATAAATGGCAATACGTTGAGAGTAAATTCGCTGAAATATGCGGCCGTTTCGGATATGAGGAAATCAGGACTCCGGGATTTGAGCATACCGTACTGTTTAAAAGAGGGGTTGGCGAAGGAACCGACATCGTTCAGAAGGAAATGTATACATTCAAGGACAACGGTAAAAGGGACCTCACGCTCAAGCCAGAAGGGACTTCGCCGGTTGTCAGGGCATTCATAGAAAACAAGCTGTACGCCATGACTCAGCCGACAAAATTGTATTACAACACGCCATGCTACAGGTACGAAAGGCCGCAGGCGGGAAGGCTCAGGGCTTTCCATCAATTTGGAATTGAGGTGTTTGGAGCGAAGGATGCATCAACCGATGCCGAGATAATTCACCTCGGAATGACTTTTTTCAAAGAAGTCGGTCTGAAAAATCTCGAATTGAGAATAAACAGCATTGGTTGTCCCGAGTGCAGGAAAAAGTATATAGAGGTTTTGAAAGAGTACTATGCCCCAAAGCTGGGAGATCTGTGCGGCACATGCAATGAACGCTACGAAAGAAACCCGGTAAGGATAATTGACTGCAAGAGTCCGATATGCCAGGAAATAAGCGCAGGGGCGCCTTCCATTCTCGACTATCTGTGCGATGAATGCTCAGATCATTTTGAAGAGCTTAAAAGGAACCTGGATTTGATGAAAACCGAATACATAATCGATCCGAACATAGTAAGAGGACTCGATTACTATTCGAAAACGGCTTTTGAAATAATAAGCCGCGACATTGGAGCGCAGGGAACCGTATGCGGCGGCGGCAGATATGACGGACTGGTTGAAGAGATAGGCGGGCCGGCCACTCCGGGCGTCGGTTTCGGTCTTGGGGTCGAGAGGCTCATACTGACTTTGGAAAAAAACAATATTGAAATACCCAAGCCTGAAGGCCTTGATGTGTTTATAGCGGCTATGGGCAAGGAAGCTGTTGAAAAGGCGGTAGAGATTACTTCTGAATTGAGAACTATGGGGCTAAAGGTTGATTTTGACCATCTTAAAAGGAGCCTTAAGGCTCAATTCAAATATTCTGACAAGAAGGATTCCTTGTATACGATGGTAATTGGCGACAATGAATTGCAAAAGGGAGCCGTCACACTGAAAAACATGAAAAGCGGAGAGCAAAGCGAAATAGCTTTAAGCAACATAGCTGAAGATATAGCGAATAAATTTGACGAGGGGATGTAGAGCATGGCTGAACTGTTGAAGGGCATGAAAAGAACGCATATGTGCGGCTCGTTGCGCAAGGAGAATGAAGGCGAAAGCGTAACTCTGATGGGCTGGGTTCAAAAGAGAAGGAATCTTGGATCATTGATATTTATTGACATAAGGGACGTTTGCGGCATTGCGCAGGTTGTTTTCGACGAGGCTGTGTCGAAGGAGGCATTTGACAAGGCCGGCAAAATAAGAGGGGAATTTGTCATTGCCGTTTCAGGCAAAGTCCATATAAGGGAAGCTATAAATGAAAAGATGGATACGGGCGACATAGAAGTATATGCAGAAGAAATAAAGATATTGTCTGAAGCCGAAATACCGCCGATACACATCAATGACGAAGATGACGCAGGGGAACGCTTAAGGCTCAAGTATCGTTATCTTGACTTGAGAAAGCCAAAGATGCAAAAAAACCTTATCATGAGAAACAAGGTCACTAAATCAGCCAGAGACTTTCTTAACGGGGAGGCATTTACCGAGGTTGAAACACCTATGCTTACCAAACCCACCCCCGAAGGGGCAAGGGATTATCTTGTTCCAAGCAGGGTGAATCCAGGGAATTTTTATGCACTGCCCCAGTCGCCTCAGATATTCAAGCAACTGCTTATGGTTTCAGGAATGGACAGGTATTTCCAGATAGCAAGATGCTTCAGGGACGAGGACTTAAGGGCGGACAGACAGCCTGAATTCACTCAAATCGACATAGAGATGTCTTTTGTGGAAGAGGATGATGTAATAAGCATAAATGAAAAACTAATAAGGCATATTTTCAATGAGGTCATGGGTGTTGAGGTGAAGATTCCTTTTCCGAGGATGCCCTTTGTTGAAGCAATGGAGAGATTCGGTTCGGATAAACCGGACATCAGATTCGGATTTGAATTGAAAAATATGAATGAAGCCTTGAAGGACACCGAATTCAACGTGTTCAGGAGTGTTGTTGAAAATGGGGGAGCCGTTAAGGGAATCAATGTCAAAGGATATGCAGACAAGTTCAGCAAGAAGGGCATTTCAAAACTCGAAAAACATGTAAAAACCTATGGAGCGAAAGGTTTGGCTTGGATAAAGCTTGAAAACGGCGAAATTCTTTCTCCCATTCTGAAATTCCTTAAAGACGGGGAACTGAAAGCAATAACTGAATTGTTCGAACTTGAAGAAAATGATCTGATATTGATAGTGGCTGACGAGCAAAAGGTTGTTTATGACGCGCTTGGAAGCTTGAGGGTTCACGTTGCAAAAAAACTCGACATGTTGGACGAAAACAAATATGAATTTCTTTGGGTCACGGAATTTCCTTTGCTTGAGTATGATGAAGAAAATGAAAGATACGTTGCAATGCACCATCCATTCACTTCTCCGGTTGATGAAGACATAGACCTTCTCGACAAGGATCCCGGAAAAGTAAGGGCTAAAGCTTATGACATAGTCCTTAACGGAGTCGAGCTTGGAGGAGGAAGCATAAGAATCCATGATTCCAAACTGCAGAAAAAAATGTTCGAAGCCTTGGGCTTCAGCGACGAGGAGTCTGAAAGGAAATTCGGATTTCTTATGAATGCCTTCAAATATGGAACGCCGCCGCACGGAGGACTTGCCTACGGTCTGGACAGGATGGTAATGCTCATGACATTCAGTGAAAGCATAAGGGAAGTAATAGCTTTTCCCAAGACACAAAACGCTACATGCCTCATGACCGAGGCTCCTGCCGCAGCCGATGAAAAACAGCTTGAAGAGCTGAGCATTTCACTCGCGCTTGACTGATCAAAGTAAAAAGCTCCCGAATGGCGCACAAATGCGCTTGAAAGGAGTTTTTCTTTAGGTTGAATAAGTCGAATGACTGTAATATAATAATTATACCGTATACAGGTATAAGGAGGGTTTAAATGGCCAATTATGACAAGGATTCTGTTCAAAGAAGGTTGAGGAGAATCGAAGGGCAGATCAAAGGAATACAGAGAATGATTGAAGAGGAACGGGGATGCAACGACATACTCATCCAAATTTCCGCAGTTCGTTCAGCTGTTAACAGGGTTGGGGGTATAGTGCTTGAAAACCACTTGAACCATTGCATGATGAAATGTAAAAATGAGGGAAATGAACAAGAAAAGACCATCGATGAATTGATTGAAACGATGATAGGTTTCTTAAAATAACGGGAGTGTAAAAATGTATAGAGTCGGAGAAGTTGTAAAGATTGAGGGCGACATGGCCCAAGTAAAGTTGATGAGGCATTCAGCGTGCGGAAAATGCAAGGCATGTAAAATTGGTGAAGACGATGGAAGCGTTTACTCTGATGCTTACAACAGCATGGATGCAAAGGAAGGCGACCATGTTGAAATAAGCATGGATGAGGGCGATCTGCTTGGAGCTGCGGCTATTTTGTACGGATTTCCATTGATTACTATGCTTATCTGCGTCTTTATTGCAAACTGGATTCTGGGCAAGAGTGAAATCGTAAATCATGAGATGATTTTGGGGGCTACGGCTTTGATGTCCCTGACAGCAACTTTTGCAATAATAAAATCCAAAAATGGAGAATTCAAAAGATCAAAAAAATATTTGCCGGAAATAACCAAAATAATATTGAAAGGGTGATTTCATGAATTACGAATATCTCAAAGAAAACGATCCTCAAATAATGGAAGTTCTCGACAGGGAGCTGACAAGGCAGAGGAGCGGAATAGAACTCATAGCTTCGGAAAATTTTGTTTCCAGAGCGGTAATGGAAACGATGGGAAGCGTATTGACCAACAAATATGCCGAAGGTTATCCGGGGAAAAGATATTATGGCGGCTGTGAAGAAGTTGATGTGGCAGAAAATCTGGCAATAGAAAGATTGAAATCGCTTTTTGGAGCCGAACATGCCAATGTTCAGCCGCATTCCGGTTCGGGTGCGAATTTTGCGGTTTATCAGGCTGTTTTGGAGCCTGGAGACATTGTCATGGGAATGGCGTTGCCTCACGGCGGTCATCTAACCCATGGAAGTCCGGTGAATCAATCGGGAAGGCTTTATGAGTTTGTAAGCTACGGGGTTGATAAGCAGACTGAAAAAATTGACTACGAAGAAGTTGAAAGAATTGCAAAGGAATACAAGCCAAAACTGATAGTAGCGGGTGCCAGTGCGTATTCGAGAGAAATTGATTTTGAGAAATTCAGAAAAATAGCGGATTCCGTAGGGGCGTATCTTATGGTGGACATGGCCCATATAGCAGGACTCGTTGCAGCAGGGCTTCATGGGAACCCGTGCATATATGCCGACTTTGTGACTACCACTACGCATAAAACGCTGAGGGGTCCAAGGGGCGGAGCAATTCTTTGCAAGTCGCAATATGCCAAAATCATCGACAAGGCTATTTTCCCAGGCTCGCAAGGGGGGCCATTGATGCATATAATTGCCGCCAAAGCGGTATGTTTCAAAGAGGCTTCAACAGACGAGTTCAAAAATTATCAAAAGCAGACAATTGCAAACGCAAAAGCATTGGCCGAGGCATTGAGTGACAGGGGATTCAGGATAGTATCGGGTGGAACGGACAACCATATGATGCTTTTGGACTTGAGAAGCAAGAACGTAAATGGCAAAGACGCAGAAAAAAGACTCGATGCAATAGGCATAACCGTCAACAAGAACACCATACCGTTTGATCCGGAAAGTCCTTTTGTGACAAGCGGAATACGCTTGGGAACACCTGCCGTTACGACACGAGGCATGAAGGAAAACGATATGGCTTCTATTGCGGAAATAATAAAAAATGCAATTGAAGGCGTAGTGGAAGATTCATCTCTTAAAGGCAATGTAAAAGCATTATGTGAAAAATTTCCATTGTATAACGAATAAGAGGGTTTATAACTAAAAACTTTATTTGAAGAAATCAGCGCAAACAAAAACGTTTGCGCTTTTTTTATGCACTAAAAAATGCAACTTTGCATTTATGAATATGATTTGCATAGGAAAATTTTACTATGGCTTAATATTATTGCAATTATAGGGTAAAGGAAATACAAGTAAATAATAAGGGGGAAAATATGAGAAACGAGAAAATCAAAGTGATAATTTGGGGAATCGGATCAATGGGAAGCGGAATAGCGAAGATGATTTTAAAAAAGAAAGGAGTTGAGATAGTAGGGGCTATAGGCAGAAAAACACATGTGGGAGAAAATCTTTATGATGTATTGGATATGGGAGAAATCGACAGGAAGCCGGTTGTTGTTTCAAACAATCCGGAGAAAGTTTTGAAGAATAATGCGGCTGATGTGGTTTTAATAGCGACAGACTCTTATGTCAAGCAGTCATATGAAAAAATCGCCATGTGTCTTAATAATGGATTCAATGTAATATCTACAGCCGAAGAAATGGCTTTCCCGTGGGAGCAGGAAAAAGAACTGGCGGGAAAGCTTGATTTGATTGCAAAAGAAAACGGAGTCACAGTTTTGGGCACCGGAATAAACCCCGGATTTGTGTTGGACACCCTCATACTAGCGCTTACGGGAACATGCGAACATGTTGAAAGCATAAAGGCGGCAAGAGTTAATGACCTTTCGCCATTCGGGCCGGCAGTAATGAATGAACAGGGTGTGGGCACTACAGAGATTGAATTTGTTGAAGGGATTAAAAACGGGAAAATAGCAGGACATGTCGGCTTTCCCGAATCAATAGGAATGCTGGCAAAAGGATTGGGTTGGAATGTCGAAAAAATAGAACAAACGAGAGAGCCGATAATTGCACAAGTGGAAAGGAAAACAAAGCATATAAAAGTCAAAGCCGGAGATGTTGCCGGATGCAGGCAATGCGGATACGGATATGTAGACGGGATTATTAAAATTGACATGGAACACCCTCAACAAGTAAAGCCCGAATTGGAGTCGATAGATACGGGAGATTACATATGGATAAAGGGAGCCCCTGATATTTCAATGAGCATAAAACCGGAAATACCGGGAGGAATCGGTACAATAGCGATGTGTGTAAATATGATACCGCACGTAATAAATGCAAGGAGCGGTGTCAAAACAATGCTGGACCTTCCGCTGCCAAGGGCTGTTATGGGAGACATGAGACAATTCATAGAAGACTGGGAGGATAATAAATGATAAGTAAGGGAAAGTGGGTCAGGATTCATAAAGTTGTTTTGGAGCCTGGAGAAAGGGCCAAAAATTTGCCGGCAGATACAGGAATAGTGCCTTATGAAATGTGGGCTAAAGGTTTTCTTACCAGGGACGCGGAATTGGGCGAAAATGTTTCTGTGAAGACTATTACAGGAAGGATCGTTGAAGGGAAACTCATAGAAAAGGAACCCTCTTTCGATCATTCGTACGGTTTTTTTATTCCCGAGCTTTTGGAAATAGGTCTGCAATTGAGAAAAATTGTTTCCGGAGGTGAGAATGATAAATAATTCATATGAAGCCGTCATGTCAAGACGAAATGAAATAATGAAAAAGGCGATAGGAATCGATTATGAAGAATTTGAATTGAAAGGTACAATCTCTTTCGACTACGAAAGGATGATGGAAAAGACCGGATACACATTGACTGAAATAATTGGAATTCAAGAAGCATCGGGGGTTGGGAATACTCCGATCATGGAAATGAAAAACATAACGGAACTGGCAAGAAAAATTTCGAAAAACAATAAAGCGGCAAGGATTTTCATTAAGGATGAAGCTTCAAATCCGTCCGGCAGCTTCAAGGCGAGGCGCGCGGCAACTGCGGTTTATCACGCAAAAAAAATGGGCTATAAGGGAGTGGTAGCTGCCACAAGCGGAAATTATGGGGCTGCGGTAGCGAGCCAGGCTGCCATAAGCGGGTTGAAGTGCATAATAGTGCAGGAATGTTATGACAGTTCATACAAGGGGCAACCTGAAATAATTGAAAAGGCCCGCAAATGCGAAGCTTTCGGGGCGGAGGTCGTTCAACTGACGGTAGGTCCCGAATTGTTCTATGTGTTTTTGAAGTTGCTTGAGGAAACCGGATATTTCAACGCTTCGCTATATACTCCATTCGGAATAGCAGGAGTTGAGACACTAGGGCATGAATTGATTATGCAATGCAGGGAAAGATTCGGCAGAGATCCTGACTGCGTAGTATGCACTAATGCTGGAGGCGGAAATTTGACGGGGACGGCAAGGGGAATTATAAAAGCGGGCGCCTGCGAAACAAAAGTGGTTGGCGCGAGCGTCGACCTTTCGGGCCTTCACATGGCAAGCGACGGGCAATTCAACAGAAAGTCGTTCACGACAGGCCATACGGGCTTTGGAATTCCATTTGCGACATGGCCTGACAGGACGGATGTACCAAGATCGGCGGCAAGGCCTTTGAGGTACATGGACAGATATGTGACCGTAAGGCAAGGAGAAGTGTTTTACATGACCGAGGCATTGGCTCAACTGCAGGGGCTGGAAAGAGGACCCGCAGGAAACACATCTCTTGCGGCGGCATTTTCAATAGCCCAGGAAATGGAAAACGATCAGATGATTGTAGTTCAGGAAACCGAATATACAGGCGCAGGGAAACATATACAGCCTCAATTGTCGTTTGCAAGAGAAAACGGGATAGAAATTAGATTTGGAGATCCGAAAGATGAAATTCCCGGCAAGAACATCATTCTTCCAGAGCATCCTTCTCTGCTTAATGCAAAAGACCTTGATTTGACAGACATAAAAAAATCATATATTGAAAATTCTTTGAAAAAGATTGGCGATAGGAATTTAAAGGACAGCGAGTTTGAATTCTTGAAGAAGGAGACAAGAAT
>PKTO01000078.1 GCA_002869095.1 Clostridiales bacterium | reverse complement strand
GCAGAGTAGCCTCGCATTCCACATAATCGGCTTCCCAAATTTTCATTTTTAAGCCTTCGTAATATGTGTATGCACCAGGCCAAGGGTTCAATCCCCTGACAAGGTTCCTTATTTCCTCGCCGCTTTTGTTCCAGTCGATTAAACCGGTTTCCTTGGTCAATTTGGGAGCATAAGTTGCAAGGTTTTCATTTTGTTTGACAAATGACGCGTTTCCACTTTTCAATATTTCAACAGCTTCCAGAATTGCTTCCGAACCAAGGATTGCCAAACGGTCATGAAGCAAGCCCGCCGTATCGGTATAATTCAAGGGAATCTCCTTTGATAACAAAATATCGCCAGTATCCATTCCTTTGTCCATCTTCATTATGGTTACGCCGGTTTTTGTCTCTCCATTTATGATTGCGCTATTTATCGGCGCAGCGCCCCGGTAATAAGGCAAAATTGATGCGTGTATGTTGTAACAGCCGAGTTTGGGCAAATCGAGCACATGGCTGCTCAGGATTTGTCCGTATGCAACAACTACAGCCACATCCGGATTGAACTCACTAATGAAAGAAATCGATTCTGCGGCATTTACATTTGCAGGTTGAAAAACAGGAATTCCGGATTTTAAAGCATATTCCTTCACGGGTGTCATCTGCAATATTTTGCCTCTGCCTTTTCTTTTGTCAGGTTGTGTAACAACCAAGGCCACTTCGTGGTGCATGTTCAGAACCTCAAGAGTTTTCAATGAAAATTCCGGAGTTCCAAAAAATATTATTTTCATGAATTCACCTACTCGCTTTCTGAAATCCCTTTGTCTATGAACAATATGCCGTTCAAATGGTCAACTTCATGGCAAAATGCCCTTGCCAGCAAGTCGGAACCTTCATATTCCACTTCTTTTCCATTTCTGTCAATGCCCTTTACCTTGACGGTAAGGGGTCTGGTGACGTTCATTGATATGCCCGGGACACTCAAACAGCCTTCAATGTCCGTTTGTTCACCGTTTTCATAGATTATTTCAGGGTTTATCAGTTGTATGAGCTCATCTCCAATTCTTATTACAATTACTCTCTTCAATACTCCAACCTGTGGAGCCGCAAGGCCCACTCCGTCTTCTTCATCCATGGTTTCAATCATGTCGTCAAGAAGAATTTGAATTCTTTCGTTGATTTCAGATACCTCTTTTGACCTCTTCCTCAGTATGGGATCCCCTTCTTTTCGAACATTTCTTATTGCCATTTCGATACCTCCAATTTATACAATCCATTTTATCGCGAATCAATATCGTATGAAAGCTTTACGGACAACTTTCTGAAAGCCTGCCTCTTATTATCATTCACATACTTTATTATACCCATAAATTCCTTAATATCAACCGGCGCATACTTTGCCACAAGCTGATACTTGAATTTTGATTTATATTTAAGACCGTTGTTTTTGCTTGGACCGAGAATTTTGATGTTCGATCCTTCGACGGCTTTCTTCAGACATTCGGCGTAGCCTTTGGCCGATTCCAGGACATTCTTTTCTTCGTCTCCAAAGATGTGGAAAACTGCCATTCTGTAGAAAGGCGGAAGCTTAAGGGTGTTTCTGTACACAAGCTCTTCTTTGTAAAATTCTCCATAATCATTATTGACCGCATGCCTTATTGCCATTTGCGACGGATCATATGACTGTATCAAGAGCTCGCTGTCTACGTTGGAAATTGATGACCTTATTTTTCTGATCAGAGAAAAAAATCTTTCGTTTGCATTGTAGTCCTGTCCGTAAAGAAACATGTCTGCGTTCAATATTGCAAACAGAACTGGGCGCTCAATAAGATTTTTCTTAATAATCAATTCAGTGGTTATGATTATGTCATGCTTGCCCGAGTTGAAATCTCGAGCCGATTTTTGCAGCTCTTTATATGTTTTCGTTTTTTCACTGTTTATCAAGAGCACATTTGAACCGCTGAATCTTTTTTCAATTTCCTCCCTCACCTTTTCGGGACCTATTCCGAAGTACTTGTAATAATTGCTTCCGCATGAAGGACAGACGGTGTCAGTCGGTATTTGATAGGAACAGTGAGGACATCTTAGCGATTCATCCCCTGAATAATATGAAAGTGAAAGACCGCATGAAGGGCACTTCATTACATATCCGCATGATCTGCAGGCAACAGATGTAGAGTGTCCCTTTTGATTCAATAGAATTATTGTTCCTTTCCCTGATCTTCTGCATGTCGCTATTTTATTTTCAAGATTCGTGCTGAACATTGTTCTGTTGCCGCTTTTCAATTCCTTCTTCATATCAATGCATGAAATTCCATTCAAATTTCCTATTTCAGCATTTTTCCCAATAAATAGAGTATTCCTGTTGGAATTTTTAAAATAGTTGCCTATAGACGGACTTATGTCGGAATACATCAACCTGGCACTGTGCGAGTGTTTCAGGAATTCCGCAATTTCGCTTGTATGAAATTTGGGCATTGAATCCGACTTGTGCCCGTATTCGCTTTCGCGGTCGACAATTATGAGACCAAGTTTTTTATAAGGCAGAAACACAGAATTTCGTGTTCCGAAAACCATTTTCGTATTATTTGAAAGAATCGACTTTTGCATGGATTCCAGAGCGGATATGGTAAGATTGCCGCTGTACAATACAGGATTCAGCCTTTCATATTTTTTAGAAAAATTTTTAAAGAGCTTTTCAGCTTCCGCAATTTCATTTGAAACAACCAGCACGCTTTCCATTCTTTTTGCCGCTTGATCAATATAGTGCAAATAGCAAGCCTCGCGCTCCGGACTGTCAAGCATGCAAAGTATATTGTCAGAAATCCGATTGTCTGCATTTGCTTCAATGCCGGTTGGTGACTTTATAGAGCAATGCGTCCTTTTGGATACGATTAATTCCTTCCCGACAAGTTTGTCTATTGACGCCCTTGTTATGCCGGCAGCTTCCATAAGAGAGGCTTCCTCAACACTTCCATTTTCTAATAGATACATCAAAGCCTTTTTTTGTATTGTGGCATTTGGGCGTATTTTTGAATCAATGGATTCCGCGCTTGAAATTGATCCGGGCAATTCAAGAATCGTATTGCAAGCCGGCTTAGTTCCTCTGATGAAGTCCTGGGGCAGAATAGTTTTAATTGCCTGGGCATAAGTGCATGCGTATTTCTTTCTCATCCAATTGCACAGATTGATTTGTTTTTCGTTCAAAGAATAAACAGGCGAAAATATTTCAATTATTTCTTTTGTCTTAAAATCGGGAACGCATTTATGGATGTTGAATACAAATCCCATAAGGCGGTTTGAACCTCTGCCGAAAGATACGGAAACCTTGTCGCCTTTATTCAAATCGTATTCATAGCATTCTGGAATTCCATAGGTATAGAGTTTATCTGTATCCTTGTCATTTCTTATCAAAGCAATTTCAGCATACATGATTTTCGCAACCTCCATTCCAATACAAAAGGAGCAGCAGATCCGCTCCTTGATTTCAAAATCGCATTTCCCTATTGTATACAAAATAAAATAATCAGAAGTATTACAATTTTTCTATTTCATCAAAAACTATTCTTGAAAGTTCCTGCTTTGTCATTAGTTCAAGTTCTTTTTTTTCTCCGCCTCTTATAAGTATGACAGCTTTGTTTTTGTCGGATTTGAACCCCGAATGCTTGAGGCTCACATCGTTTGCCACAATCATATCCAATTGCTTCTCTTCCATTTTCGATTTTGCGTTTGCAATCAAATTTTCTGTTTCGGCTGCGAAACCTACGAGAACTTGTCCGGATTTCTTTATCTTGGAAAGATTTTTTAGTATGTCCGGATTCCTTTCAAGCTCCAATACAAAATCATCATTCGATTTTTTGATTTTTTGATCGTGGGTTATTTTGGGCCTGTAGTCCGAAACCGCGGCTGATTTTACGATTATGTTTGAATCTTCGCTTTCCCTCAACACTATTTCATTCATCTCGACAGCGCTTTTTACACGGATCACATTGCAGCCCTTTGGAGGATCAATATCTACAGGTCCGCTTACAAGTGTGACATCAGCGCCTCTTGAGACAGCTTCTCTGGCCATAGCATATCCCATCTTTCCTGATGAATGGTTTGTGATATATCTGACCGGATCGATTGATTCAATTGTCGGTCCTGCAGTCAGAAGGACCTTTTTGCCTTTCAATGTCTGTTTGGATGTCAAATATCCGGCAACAACATCCACAATGTCTTGTGGAGACGCAAGTTTTCCTATTCCTTCATCGCCGCACGCAAGGATTCCGCTTCCGGGTTCTATGAACTTGTAATCAATGCTTTTCAAAAATTCCATGTTTTTCTGAACAATCGGATTCAAATACATTTTGGAATTCATTGCTGGAGCAATGAATATTTTCGCTTCCGTAGCCATGACGGTTGTAGTCAACATGTCATCGGCTATTCCGCTTGCAATTTTTCCTATTATATTTGCGGAAGCTGGCGCAATCAAAAAAACATCTGCTGATTTTGCGAGCGATATGTGGTCTATTTCCCATCTGAAAGGTTCGGAAAACATATCTGTATATACGGGATTGTTTGAAAGTGTTTGCAAAGTGCATTCACCAATAAGCCTGGTGGATGACTTTGTCATTATGACCTTTACTTCAGCATTCAGTTTTTTTAAAAGGCTTATGATTTCGGCAGCCTTATATGCCGCAATACTGCCTGAAACACCAATCACTACGGTTTTCCCTTTTAACATTGCGCACCTCTATTTTTCGCTTTTGACAATATGGAATTTATCATTATAAAATTCGTCTACAGCTGCAGATATGGGTTTGTTTGTTGATATCCCTTCTGTTTCCAATTCTTCTTGAATTATTTGTCTCGCCCTTTTAGATGTCGCGATTACCAAAGAATATCTGCTGTCTATCTTTTTCAACAAATCATTTACTGACGGGTTAAGCATTGGCTTTTTCCTCCTTGTATCTGTCTATTAGATCGTCTATGTTAACATTCACCTTGCTTTTTTCTGCAATATATATGGAATCCATTACGTTGACCGCATTTTCAATTTCATCGTTTATTATATAATAATTATACTCTTTAATAAAGCCGATTTCATCAAATGCGGATTCAAGCCTGTTTTCCATGCTTTCGGGAGTCTCGCTGCCACGCTTTTGAATCCTTTTCTTCAAATCACTCAAAGATGGAGGCAAAATGAAGATATATATCCCATCAGGATATTTTTCCTTTACTTGCTTTGCGCCCTGCATTTCGATTTCAAGCAGAACATCTATACCTTCGTTGATTTTCGCCATCACCGTACTTTTTGTTGTTCCATACATATTTCCATAGACTTTTGCATATTCAAGGAAGGCATCGCCTTCCATCAGTTTATTGAATGAATCTTTGGAAATGAAGTGGTAATTCACACCATCAACTTCCATTTTTCGGGGGCTTCTTGTAGTGGTTGATACTGATGGGTATACATTGTCATGATTCTTTAAAAACTTCTTGCATATGGTTCCTTTGCCGGCGCCTGAAGGTCCTTAAACCACCAACAACAATCCCTTCGATGTTTTAGCATTTCCATTCATTTAAAATCCTCCATTACCTATTCGATATTCTGAACTTGCTCCCTTATTTTGGACAATTCGCTTTTCAAGTCGATCACAATGCTTGTGATTTCATTATCCTGAGATTTGGAGCCGACAGTATTCACTTCGCGATTCATCTCCTGCATCAAAAAATCGAGTTTCCTTCCAACGGGGACAGTTTCAAAAGGAATTTTCTCAAGTTCTTTCAAATGCGATTTGATTCTGACTATTTCTTCAGTTATGTCGCTTCTATCCGCGTAAACCGCAACTTCGAGAGCCAGTCTGCTTTCTTCTATATGTGTTCCTGTATCAGAGAGAAGTTCGTTGATTCTTTGATTCAGCTTTTCTTTATATTCTTTTACGACATCGGGAATTCTTTTGCTTATGGCTTCAACGCATGAACTTACAGTATCAACCCTCTCCATGATGTCCACAGATATCCTTTTCCCCTCGTCCTGCCTCATTTCCATCAAATCATTCAATGCATCAGAAACGCAAGATTCAAATTTGACCCAAAGTTCGTCAAGGTCCTCTTCGACAGGTTCAATTGAAAGGATGTCTTCAAATTTCAATAGATGTTCCATCCCCACATTCTTGTTCAGCTCATATCTTTCGTTAATGTCGTTGAGCGCTTGCATCAGCTTGTCTATAAGTTCGAAATTAGGGTTTATTTGAACGCTTCCGCTTTTGGCCTCATCAATATGGACATATATTTCCACTCTTCCTCTTGTTATTTTTTCCTTGACAAGATTCCTTACTTTTTCCTCGAACAAAGAAAGCTTTTTAGGCAATCTGATTATTATGTCATTGTATTTGTGGTTGAGCGTTTTTATTTAGGCAGTAAGCGAAACGTTGCAGTCATCATATTCTCCCCTGCCATATCCGGTCATGCTTTTTATCAATGGATTATCCTCCTTGTCATAGTTTGAAAACATCATGTATTGTTTCAGTTGCAGCAATGATGTTCTTGCTGTCTATAAGGCATGAAATGGTGGCATTCGAATCCGAAGTCTGGTATACCTCTATGCCCGTTTTGTCAAGCGAAAACAGCAATTTCGCCATTACGCCGGGAACGCCGTGTATTGCATGACCGACAATCGTCAGTTTCGAACATCCTCTGCGCATAAGGTAATTCAGTTTTATGTCATCAAGCACAAATTCCGCAATTTCTTGATTCTTTTCGTCTATTGCGAAATATTGGTTTTCAATGCCTATGTTTATCATGTCTATGCTTATTTTATTTTCAGAAAGGCGGTTAAGCAAATCAATTATTTTGAAACTGTCCCTTTCCTTCAATGCATACTGCAAAACACCTTCCTTGGATACGATTGCTGTAAGAAGTTTTTCTTCCGCTGACACAGAAATCTTTTCTTCCCGTGCAGATATTTGTGTTCCTTTTTCTTCGATAGGCGAATACAATGATTTTACAACCAGTGTTATGTCGTTGTCCTTGGCATATGACACTGCCTTGAAATTGACAACTTTGGCGCCGCTTTTAGACATTTCATAGAGTTCATCATATGAAAGTTTTTCAATCAAATGAGCTTTCTCTGTTATTTTCGGGTCTGCAGTCAATACGCCGGGGACGTCTTTGATTATATAGACTATGTCCGCTTTCAGCGCCTTTGACAAAACAACGGCAGAAAAATCGCTTCCTCCGCGTCCCAAAGTTGTTGCAAACCCTTCATGGTCAACTCCCTGAAAGCCTGTCACTACAACGATATGTCCTTTATTCATCCATTTTGATATATTTTCCGGATCAATGCTTGTTATTTTGGCATCTCCAAAGCTCGAATCCGTGTGAATTCCGGCCTGCGCCCCGCTTAGGGCTACCGATTCATGTCCGGTTTTTCTTATTGTCTCGGAAAGCAATGCAGCTGAAATAGTTTCACCGCATGATGCAATCATATCCAAATTACGATTGTCGCAAGCTTCGTTTTCATCCTTGATCATTTTGATCAGGGTGTCGGTTGCGTAGCAGTCACCGAATCTTCCCATTGCGGAAACGACTACAACAGGAAATTTACCGCTATTTTTCATCTCGATAATTCTTTTCGTTGCGGCATCCCTTTGATTTGATGTCATCAAAGATGTTCCGCCGAATTTCATGACAGCAATTTTTTTTTCCATTTCGGGATTCTCCTAAATTCCTGTAGATCCGAAACCTCCGCTTCCTCTTTCAGTTTCGTCTATCGTTTCCACCTCGACAAGTTCGACTCTTTCATATTTGTTTATTACCAATTGAGCAATGCGGTCGCCGTTGTTGATTGTAAATTCATCATTGCTTATGTTTACCAATGCAATCTTAATCTCACCGCGGTAATCGCTGTCGATTGTACCTATTCCGTTTACAAGACCTATTCCATGCTTAATTGCAAGTCCGCTTCTTGCTCTGATTTGTCCTTCGAATCCCTTTGGAATCTCAATGAAAAGTCCGGTCGGAATCAACAATCTTTGCAAAGGTCCAATTGTTACAGAATCAGCAATGCATGCTTTAAGGTCCAGCCCAGCTGAATCCAATGTCTTATATTCCGGCAAATTGAACTTCGATTTATTCACTATTTTCACTTTCATTCTTAATCCCCCCATTCTTTTTCTATTATTTTAGCATATACACGTATTAAAAGGGCAAAAAAAAGCATGACAGAAGTCATGCTATGATTAATTTTTGTCGTTGTCCTTATTGAGCAAAGCTTTTCTGGACAGGTTAATTCTTCCCATTTTGTCGATTTCTTTTACTATCACTTTTATTTCATCTCCCACATTGAACTTGTCTTCAACTTTTTCAAGTCTTTCGGCAGTCAACTGGGATATATGAACCAATCCGTCTTTTC